>NZ_JBITVD010000003.1:279753-419783 GCF_044542805.1 Acidovorax sp. NPDC077693
CTGGTCATGCACTACAAGCCCGACGCCAACCTGGCGTTCGCTTCGGTCGAGTACATCATGCGCGATGTGCCCTGGGGCTGGCTGATCCGCTACATGCACTCCACGGGCGCGTCGGCGTTCTTCGTAGTGGTGTACCTGCACATGTTCCGCGGCCTCATCTACGGCAGCTACCGCAAGCCGCGCGAGCTGGTCTGGATCTTCGGCTGCGCGATCTTCCTGTGCCTGATGGCCGAGGCCTTCATGGGCTACCTGCTGCCCTGGGGCCAGATGTCCTACTGGGGCGCCCAGGTGATCGTGAACCTGTTCGCCGCCATCCCGTTCATCGGTCCTGACCTGGCCCTGCTGATCCGTGGCGACTACGTGGTGGGCGACGCCACGCTGAACCGTTTCTTCAGCTTCCACGTGATCGCCGTGCCGCTGGTGCTGCTGGGCCTGGTGGTGGCGCACTTGCTGGCGCTGCACGACGTGGGCTCCAACAACCCCGACGGCGTGGAAATCAAGGGCCCGCAAGCCCCCAAGGACGCCAATGGCAAGCCCCTGGACGGCGTGCCCTTCCACCCTTACTACACGGTGCATGACATCTTTGCGCTGAGCATGTTCCTGATGGCGTTCACGGCCGTGGTGTTCTTCGCGCCCGAGTTCGGCGGCTACTTCCTCGAGTACAACAACTTCATCCCGGCCGATCCGCTCAAGACCCCCGCGCACATCGCGCCCGTCTGGTACTTCACGCCGTTCTATTCGATGCTGCGTGCCATCACCACCGAAATGATGTACGTGCTGGTGCTGTGCGTGGTGGCCGGTGCGGGCTTCGGCATCCTGAAGGCGCGGCTCCCGAGCTTCGTCAAGGCCGGCATCGCTGTGGTGGCCATCGCGGTGATCGCGATGATGCTGTCCATCGACGCCAAGTTCTGGGGCGTGGTGGTGATGGGTGGTGCCGTGATCATCCTGTTCTTCCTGCCCTGGCTGGACCACAGCCCCGTCAAGTCGATCCGCTACCGCCCCGACTGGCACAAGTACCTGTACGGCGTCTTCGTGATCATCTTCCTGATCCTGGGTTACCTGGGCGTGCAGCCACCGTCCCCCATCGGCGAGCGCGTGTCGCAGGTCGGTACGCTGTTCTACTTCGGCTTCTTCCTGCTGATGCCCTGGTGGAGCCGCATCGGCAAGGCCAAGGCCGTGCCCGACCGCGTGACCTTTGTGGCGCACTGAGCCTGGAGACAACAACAATGAAGAAACTCATCCTCACGTTGATCGCCGCCCTGGGTATCGCCACGGGTGCGCAAGCGGCCGAAGGCGGCATTGCCTGGGACAAGGCGCCCAACAAGACCAACGACCTGGCATCCCTGCAAAACGGCGCCAAGGTGTTCGTCAACTATTGCCTGAGCTGCCACTCCGCGGCGTTCATGCGCTTCAACCGCCTGCGCGACATCGGCCTGACCGAGCAGCAGATCAAGGACAACCTGCTGTTCACGACCGACAAGGTCGGCGAAACCATGAAGGCGTCCATCGATCCCAAGCAGGCCAAGGAATGGTTCGGCGCCAACCCGCCCGACCTGACCGTGATCGCGCGCTCACGCGCCGGCCATGGCGGCACGGGTGCCGACTACCTGTACACCTTCCTGCGCACCTTCTACCGCGACGAGACCAAGGCCACGGGCTGGAACAACCTCGCCTTCCCGAGCGTGGGCATGCCCCACGTGCTGTGGGAAATGCAGGGCGACCGCCGCCCCGTGTTCGAAGAGCACGAAAGCCACGGCCACAAGACCCAGGTCTTCAAAGGCTGGGAGCAGGTCAAGCCAGGCACGATGACCCCGCTGCAGTTCGACCAGACGGTGGGTGATCTTGTGAACTACCTGCAATGGATGGGCGAACCTGCCCAGAACACCCGCGTCCGAGTTGGCGTGTGGGTGCTGATCTTCCTCGGTATCTTTACCGTCATCGCCTGGAGGTTGAACGCAGCCTTCTGGAAGGATGTGAAGTAAGCAGCACAAGCCGTCGATCCATGAGAAGGCGCCCTTCGGGGTGCCGCCGGATTGTTTGCAGAGTGGGCGCTGATGGCGTCCCACTCTTTTGATTTTTAGGAGCCTCCCACCATGATGGTGCTTTACTCGGGTACGACCTGTCCCTTCTCCCACCGCTGCCGTTTCGTCCTGTTCGAAAAGGGCATGGACTTTGAAATCCGCGATGTGGACCTGTACAACAAGCCCGAAGACATCAGCGTGATGAACCCGTACGGCCAGGTGCCCATCCTGGTCGAGCGCGATCTGATCCTGTACGAGTCGAACATCATCAACGAGTACATCGACGAGCGCTTCCCGCATCCCCAGCTGATGCCCGGCGACCCGGTGGACCGCGCCCGCGTGCGCCTGTTCCTGCTGAACTTCGAAAAAGAGCTGTTCGTGCACGTCAACATCCTGGAGTCGCGCGCGACCAAGGGCAACGAAAAGGCGCTGGAGAAAGCGCGCTCGCACATCCGCGACCGCCTGACGCAGCTCGCTCCCGTGTTCCTCAAGAACAAGTACATGCTGGGCGACAACTTCTCGATGCTGGACGTCGCGATTGCACCGCTGCTGTGGCGCCTGGACTACTACGGCATCGATCTGTCGAAGAACGCCGCCCCGCTGCTGAAGTACGCCGAGCGCATCTTCTCGCGCCCGGCCTACATCGAAGCGCTGACGCCGTCCGAAAAGGTCATGCGCAAGTAATCCTGGCCGTGCTCCCGGGCCTGCCCACTTTCTTTCATCCACTGCAGCCGCCACCTTGTTCATGACCGCCCAGGAATCCACCTCCACGCGCCCGTATCTCATTCGTGCCCTGTACGAGTGGTGCACCGACAACGGGCTCACCCCCTACGTGGCGGTGCGCGTGGACGATTCCGTGCAGGTGCCCCGCGAGTACGTGAAGGACGGCGAGATCGTGCTGAACATCAGCTTCGATGCCACGAGCGCCCTGCAACTGGGCAATGACTTCATCGAGTTCAAGGCCCGCTTCGGCGGCAAGCCGCGGGAGATCCTGGTGCCGGTGGGCCGGGTGATTGCGATCTACGCCCGGGAAAACGGCCAAGGGATGGCGTTCCCGCCACCGGTGGATGTGCTGGGCGGCACCACCGCAGGTGCGCCTTCCGTCATCGAGCCCGTGCCCTCTGCGGAGCCTGCGGCCGCAGCCAGCGTGGTGCCGTTGGCAGGGTCGGACGACCGTGTGGTGCAACTGGTCCCGGCGGACGAAAGCAAGAAGGACGAGGGGCCCGGCGACGATGCGCCACGCCCGCCGCCCACTGCGGGTGGCGCGCGGCCTTCGCTCAAGCGCGTGAAATAAGCGCGGTTTTCGATTTTTGGCTGCTTTTTCCGCGATAAAATGCAGCCCTCGCCGGTTTAGCTCAGTTGGTAGAGCACCCGCCTTGTAAGCGGTAGGTCGTCAGTTCGATTCCGACAACCGGCACCATTTTCTGGTTCCTTCTCCCTATTCCCTGGTTCAGACCCTGGCCGTCAGGTTTGAACTTTCAGGCGAATCACGTTAACCTCCCACCCCCGGGTGCGCAAATGCGCCCCCAATGCAGGCAGCAGCTGGCGGATTTTTGCCGCTGCAGCATTGCTCTTGACCAGCAGGCACCAGGAATCCCCGTCGATGGGACCCGCCTGGATCGCTGGGCGCAAGGTTGCGGGTATCAGCATTTCAATGGCTTTGAGCCGATCACTGGAGTCGCGTGTCAGCGCCGTCAGTCGGGCCAGCGTGGGAGAGTCCTCGCTGGCTTTCTGCAGGGTGACAGCGTAGTGGCGGCGGTTCATGGCGTGCGTCTTCGGGCGTGGAGAATTCGTAGTGCATCTGATTATCACGGACGCCCGGCTGGCACGCAGCCGCGCCATCCATCTGTCGGGTTCGCGCCTGGTCCTGGCGGGGCTGGGGCTGTCGCTGTGCCTCATGCTGGTGGCCGCCACGCTCTACCACTGGGTGTTCCTCAAGGGTGCGCGCGAAGGCTGGCCCATCGTGGGCTCGCTGGTGCGCCTGGTCGTGAAGGATGAGTTTGCCGAGCGCGACCGCTTCATGCGCGCCAACCTGGATGCCATGGCCCGCCGTGTGGGCGAGATGCAGGCCCGCATGGTGCAGCTGGAGTCGCTGGGCGACCGCGTGCTGGGCCTGGCCGGCATGGCGCCCTCCGACATCCAGAAAACCGACGCCCGCGGCGGGGTGCTGGTCGGCGCCCGCGACCTGTCGATGGAAGAGCTGCAGGCCACGCTCGACGAGCTGGAGCGCCTGACCAGCCAGCGGGTGGACCTGATGACGGTGCTCGAATCCCGCCTGTTCGACCAGCACATCCGCAAGAAGATGATCCCGACGCATGCGCCTGTCACCGGCCGCGCGGCGGGCTCGGCGTTCGGCTGGCGGGTGGATCCGATCACTGGACAGTCGGCGCTGCACACGGGCCTGGATTTCCAGGCCGACACCGGCACCGCCATCCTGGCGGCCGCGGGGGGAGTGGTTGTCACGCAGGAGTTCCATCCGGCGTACGGCAACATGATCGAGGTGGACCACGGCAATCAGCTGGTCACGCGCTACGCCCATGCCTCGCGCACACTGGTCAAGCAGGGCGACATCGTCAAGCGCGGGCAGAAGATCGCCGAAGTGGGCACCACGGGGCGTTCCACAGGGCCGCACCTGCATTTCGAGGTGCTGGTACAAGGGGTTTTCCAGGACCCGCAGAAGTTTCTGAGCGCGGGTGGCACCGTGCCTTCCAGTGCTCCCGGCCCGCAGGTCGCGTCGATCCAGCCGCGTGCTTCGCCTGCCCAGACTGCTGCGCCCACGGCGGGCAGGTAAAATCGCCGGTCCGGTGTTCACGGCCCAGGATTGCATTGCTTGCAATCCGTGGTGATGAACCCACCTGAACTCAATTCATCTTAGGGATTTCGGTCGCTTGGCGCGCTGATTTGCAGCGGCCCGGCGGTCCTGTTCGCATGGCCACCAACTTCCTCACCAAACTATTCGGCAGCCGCAACGACCGGCTCCTCAAGCAGTACCGCAAGACGGTGTCCCGCATCAATGCGATGGAGCCCGAGTACGAGAAGCTGTCGGACGAGCAGCTCAAGGCCAAGACGCAGGAGTTCAAGGAGCGCGTAGTCAAGGGCGAAACGCTGGACGACATCCTGCCCGAAGCGTTTGCCGTGGTCCGCGAGGGCTCCAAGCGCATCATGAAGATGCGCCACTTCGACGTGCAGCTGCTGGGCGGCATGGCCCTGCACTTCGGCAAGATTTCCGAAATGCGCACCGGCGAGGGCAAGACCCTGACCGCCACGCTGCCCGTGTACCTCAATGCCCTGTCGGGCAACGGCGTGCACGTGGTGACCGTGAACGACTACCTCGCCAACCGCGATGCGCAGTGGATGGGCCGCCTGTACAACTTCCTGGGTCTGACGGTGGGCATCAACCTGCCCAACATGCCGCGCGAGCAAAAGCAGGAAGCCTACCGCGCCGACATCACCTACGGCACGAACAACGAGTACGGGTTCGACTACCTGCGCGACAACATGGTCTACGAGGCTGCCGACCGCGTGCAGCAGGGCCTGAACTTCGCCATCGTGGACGAGGTGGACTCGATCCTGATCGACGAGGCGCGCACGCCATTGATCATCAGCGGCCAGGCCGAAGACCACACGGCGATGTACATCGCCATGAACAAGGTGGTGCCCCTGCTGGTGCGCCAGGAAGGCGAAGCCGACGCCCGCACCGGCGAAGGCGTGACCAAGCCTGGCGACTTCACGCTCGACGAAAAGACCCACCAGGTGTTCCTCACGGAGCAGGGCCACGAAAGCGCCGAGCGCATCCTGGCCAGCCAGGGCCTGATCGCCGAGGGCGCCTCGGTGTACGACCCGGCCAACATCACGCTGATGCACCACCTGTATGCAGCGCTGCGGGCCAACCACCTTTATCACCGCGACCAGCACTATGTGGTGCAAAACGGCGAAATCGTGATCGTGGACGAGTTCACCGGCCGCCTCATGTCGGGCCGCCGCTGGAGCGAAGGCCTGCACCAGGCCGTGGAAGCCAAGGAAGGCGTGAACATCCAGGCCGAGAACCAGACGCTGGCCTCCATTACCTTTCAGAACTACTTCCGCCTGTACAACAAGCTGGCCGGCATGACCGGCACAGCCGACACCGAGGCCTACGAGTTCCAGGAAATCTACGGCCTGGAAACCGTGGTCATCCCGCCCAACCGCCCGAGCAAGCGCGACGACCAGCTCGACCGCGTCTACAAGACCACCCGCGAGAAGTACGAAGCGGCGATCAAGGACATCCGCGAATGCCACGAGCGCGGCCAGCCCGTGCTGGTGGGCACCACGTCGATCGAGAACTCCGAAATCATTGACCAGCTGCTGAACAAGGAAGGCCTGCCGCACCAGGTGCTCAACGCCAAGCAGCACGCCCGTGAAGCGGACATCGTGGCCCAGGCAGGGCGCGCGGGCATGATCACCATCGCCACCAACATGGCCGGCCGGGGCACCGACATCGTGCTGGGCGGCAACATCGAGAAGGACATCGCGGCCATCGAGGCCGACGAATCCTTGTCCGAGTCCGAACGCGAGGCCCGCGTGGCCTCCGTGCGCGAACAGTGGAAGGTGGACCACGAGAAGATCAAGGCCCTGGGCGGCCTGCGCATCATCGCCACCGAGCGCCACGAATCGCGCCGCATCGACAACCAGCTGCGTGGCCGCTCGGGCCGCCAGGGCGACCCCGGTTCCTCGCGCTTTTACCTGAGCCTGGACGATTCGCTGATGCGCATTTTCGCGGGCGACCGCGTCAAGTCGATCATGGACCGCCTGAAGATGCCCGATGGCGAAGCCATCGAAGCCGGCATCGTCACGCGCAGCATCGAGTCGGCCCAGCGCAAGGTGGAGGCCCGCAACTTCGACGTCCGCAAGCAGCTGCTGGAGTACGACGACGTCTCCAACGACCAGCGCAAGGTGATCTACCAGCAGCGCAACGACATCCTGGATGCGGCGGACCTGTCCGACGTGATTGCCGCGATGCGCGAAGACTGCATGACCGACCTGGTGCGCCAGTACGTGCCCGCCGAGTCGGTGGAAGAGCAGTGGGACCTGCCGGGCCTCGAGAAGGTGCTGGCCGAAGAGTGGCAAGTCTCCCTGCCGCTGCAGCAGGAAGTGCAGGGTTCGAACAGCGTCACCGACGACGAGATCCTGGAGAAAGTGCTGCAGGCCGCCCACGCATCGTTCGATGCCAAGGTGGAGCAGGTCGGCCGCGAGAACTTCACCCAGTTCGAGCGCATGGTGCTGCTGCAAAGCTTCGACTCGAACTGGCGCGACCACCTGGCCGCGCTGGACTACTTGCGCCAGGGCATCCACCTGCGCGGCTATGCGCAAAAGCAGCCCAAGCAGGAGTACAAGCGCGAGGCGTTCGAGCTGTTCCGCCAGCTGATCGACCTGGTCAAGAACGAGGTCACCAAGATCCTCATGACCGTGCAGGTGCAGTCGCAGGCGCAGCTCGACCAGGCAGCCCAGGACATGGAAAGCCGCGGCGAGAGCATCGCCAACGTGACCTACACCGCCCCCACCGAAACGGGCGATGTCGAAACCACGCTGGGCGCGCAGGCGCAGGGCGCATCCGGCGAGCCGCTGCCGGAAGAGCTGCAAGGCCTGCGCATCGGCCGCAACGATCCCTGCCCATGCGGCAGCGGCAAGAAGTACAAGCAGTGCCACGGCAAGCTGGCTTGATCTTGTGACTCACGCAACACGGGCTTCGGCCCGTGTTTTCATTGGCGCGCCACGGTTTTCCGCATAATTGGCCGCAGTCTTCATCGGGCGGGTGCCTGGGCAACGGCCCGTGTCGCATCCACCTGCTTCTTCCAGATAGAAAGGCCCAGACCCCCATGCCTGTGAATCTCGTTGCCCCCGTTGCCGCCGACCTGTACCCGATCGCCGGCGTGCGCATCGGTGTGGCCGAAGCCGGCGTCCGCAAAGCCAACCGCAAGGACCTCACCGTCTTCCTGCTGGACGAGGGTGCCAGCGTGGCTGGCGTGTTCACGCAGAACCGCTTTTGCGCGGCGCCGGTGCAGATCAGCCGCGACCACCTGGCCAGCGGCCAACCGATCCGCGCGATGCTGATCAACACCGGCAACGCCAACGCCGGCACGGGCGCTGACGGCCTGGCGCGTGCGCGCGCGACCTGCATTGCCCTGGCGCGCCAGCTGAGCGTGGCGCCCGAGCAGATCCTGCCGTTTTCGACCGGCGTGATCATGGAGCCCCTGCCCCACGACCGGATCGAAGCCGGCCTGCCTGCGGCCATCGCCGACGCACAGCCGGGCCACTGGGCCCGCGCGGCCGAAGGCATCATGACGACCGACACGCTGCCCAAGGCGTTTTCTGCCCAGGTGCAGATCGGCGGCGCCACGGTGTCCATCACCGGCATCAGCAAGGGCGCGGGCATGATCCGGCCCAACATGGCCACCATGCTCGGCTTCATGGCCACGGACGCCTGTGTGGCCCCTGCCCTGATGCAGCAGTTGGCCCGCGAGCTGGCCGACGGGTCCTTCAACCGCGTGACCATCGACGGCGACACCTCGACCAACGACTCGTTCGTGGTGGTGGCGACCAACAAGGCCGCACACGCGCCCATCACGTCGCTCGCCAGCCCCGAGGGCCAGGCCCTGAAGGCGGCCATGCTGGCCGTATCGCAACAGCTCGCCCAGGCCATCGTGCGCGACGGCGAGGGCGCCACCAAGTTCATCACCGTGCGCGTGGAAGGCGGCAAGACGGGCGAGGAGTGCCGCAAGGTGGCGTATGCCATCGCCCACTCGCCGCTGGTCAAGACGGCGTTCTACGCCAGCGACCCCAACCTCGGCCGCATTCTGGCGGCCGTGGGCTATGCGGGCATCGACGACCTCGACCAGACTGGCATCGACCTGTACCTGGACGACGTGCATGTGGCCATCCAGGGCGGGCGCAACCCGGCCTACCGCGAGGAGGACGGCCAGCGCGTGATGAAGCAAAGCGAGATCACGGTGCGGGTGCTGCTGGGCCGTGGCGACGCGGCCGACACGGTATGGACCTGCGACTTCAGCCACGACTACGTGACGATCAACGCCGACTACCGGTCTTGATCCAGCAGGGCGCCCCCGATGCCGGTGTGCCGGTATGCCGGCATGGTGCGCATCGCAGGCCCGGGCGACGAAGCACTGCTTCGTGCTTACCTGGTTGCTTGCCAGCGTGCGTGCAGGCCTGCGGATTCAGGATGCTATCGATTTAATAGCTGCTCGCGCTTGTGGTTCAAGCGCCAGGTGCCAGAAATGAACGAAAAATTTGAACATCTGATCGAGCGGGCCGAGCAACTCATCGCCCGCATCGAGTCCGTGCTGCCCCAGCCTTTGGGGGCGCCTGACTGGTCGCAGGCCATCGCCTGGCGCTACCGCAAGCGCAGCAGCGGCCACGGCACCCTGGAGCCGGTGCGCCATGTGGCGGCCATGGCGCTGTCGGACCTGAAGGAGATCGATGCGCAAAAGGAAAAGATCGAGCGCAACACGCAGCAGTTCGTGCAGGGCCGCCCGGCCAACAACGTGCTGCTGACGGGCGCGCGCGGTACCGGCAAGTCGTCGCTCATCAAGGCCTGCCTCAACACCTACGCGCCCGAGGGCCTGCGCTTGATCGAAGTGGACAAGGCGGACCTTGTCGACCTCCCGGACATCGTCGACGTGGTGGCCGGCCGCCCCGAGAAGTTCATCGTCTTTTGCGACGACCTGAGCTTTGAAGACGGCGAACCGGGCTACAAGGCGCTCAAGTCCATTCTGGACGGGTCGGTGGCCGCGTCCACGCCCAATGTGCTGATCTACGCCACCAGCAACCGCCGCCATCTGCTGCCCGAATACATGAAGGAAAACCTCACCTACACCCATACCGAGGACGGCGAAGTGCACCCGGGCGAAGTGGTGGAGGAGAAGATCTCGCTGTCGGAACGGTTTGGCCTGTGGGTGAGCTTCTATCCCTTCAGCCAGGAGGAATACCTCGCCATCGTCGCGCAATGGCTGTCGTCGCTGGGCGTGTCTGCAGACGCTATCACCGCGGCGCGGCCCCAGGCGCTGGTCTGGGCTCTGGAGCGCGGCTCGCGCAGCGGGCGCGTGGCCTACCAATTTGCGCGCGACCATGCGGGGCGGGCATGAAGGGGCTGGTGTCATACCGGTGCACCGGAGTCGCGGCCCGGGCGGTTGCTTCGTCGCAGGGGGCATTGGCAGCATCGGCGCCGTGGCCCCTCGGAGGCTGTGGAAACACCCTGTGCCTGTGCCTGGTGGCTGCTATCGGCCTGGCGGGTGCCACGCCATGGCGCGGCGGTGAAAGGGATTGCCATGGCTGAGGAGCGCCAACACACCGAGGTCGCCGTCGGCATCCTGGTGCGCGCCGACGGCGCCCTGCTGCTGTCGACCCGTCCGGCGGGCAAACCGTATGCCGGCTACTGGGAGTTTCCAGGCGGCAAGCTCGAAGCAGGCGAGACCGTGGAGCAGGCTCTGCGCCGTGAACTCATCGAAGAGTTGGGCGTCACCATCGGCCCGGCGGTCGTGTGGAAGGTCACGGAGCACGACTACCCCCACGCGCTGGTGCGCCTGCACTGGTGCAAGGTGTGGGCGTGGAGCGGCGACTTCGAGATGCGTGAGGGCCAGGCGATGGCCTGGCAGCAGATGCCGCTGACGGTCGCTCCTGTTTTGCCTGGAGCCTATCCGGTGCTGCAATGGCTGGCCGAAGAGCGCGGTCTGTCCTTCACACCGCCGCCCGCTGCGTGATGCTACTGAAATAATAGCTTGCGGGGATTGCCTGGTGCGCGGTAGCGGGCGTTTTCATGCCCAGCATTGCTGGGTGCCGTCCAAACAGCCGCGCCACCGGCCTGTCACGCGGGCCGGTTGTCAGTGCTCCGTGCGCGGGTCGCCGTACTGGGCATCGCCCGGTGGGGCTTCTGCAGGCATGCGGAAGTCCTCGCTGGCCCAGGCACCCAGGTCCACCTGCTTGCAGCGTTCGCTGCAGAAGGGCCGGTAGGCATTGGCGGGGCTGTACACGCTGTCGCCGCCGCAGCTGGGGCACACCACGATGCGTTCCTGGGGGGTGCCCGTCGTCTGGGGGCGGGGGGTGGGGGGCATCTTCTTCGTCATCCTCACATCACAGGCAGTGCCAGCCCGGAATCAAGCGCACAGGGTCAGCTCGAAGGCTGCATCCTCGTTGCTGGCGTGCAGCCGGGCATCTTCTTCCAGCCGCATGAGGCGCACCGACACGATCAAGCGGTTGCCGCTGATCTCGGGGATCAGGTTCAGGCCGGGGTCGATGCGCAGGCGCAGCAACTGGAACGTGCGGCCCTGCGGCAGGTTCTGCTGGAACTGGCCGCGCTCGGCCGCCACCTTCTGCGGCACGCCGGAATCGCGCAGCAGCTTGAGCAATACATAAATGGATTCGGCCAGCGGAGCCAGGGTGGACGCCCACTGCTCCAGGGCTTCCTGGCGCTGGGCCGGCGGGTTGTGCTGCCAGGCGTAGTAAGCCGGCAGGTCGAACCCGCAGGTGCCGCCCGGAATGCCCACGCGGCTGCGGATGCTCATCAGCCAGTCGTTCTCGGTCAGCACGTGGCCCGACTTGCCCGACTGGGTGTTGAGCGCGTTGAAGCAGCGGTCCAGCTGCGCGATCACCGCATCGAGCGCTGCCTCGGAAATCGAGGGGTTGCCGCGGTAGCTGTCGAGCTGGTGCTTGTGTTTTTCGATGTCCTTGAGAACATCGGCCTTCAGGTCCGCCCGCGCGGCCACGTCCATGATTTCGAAGATCGTGACCAGTGCGAAGTGGTGGTCCAGAGCGTGGGCACGGGGGATCAATTCCCCCAGGCGCCGAAAGAGCTGCTCCAGCCGCAGGTAGGTGCGCAGGCGCTCGTTGAAGGGATATTCGTAAAGGATCACGCTGGCGGGTTCCTGGGGGCTCAGGGAGTATTCTGACGCCGGTGGCGCACGGCAGGGGGTGAAAGCACAAACGGTTTCTCCCGCATCATAGCCCGAACAATGCTGCTGTCTGCCGTGCCTGCTCGTGGAGCTGGTCGAGCGTGCAGTCTGCGTCATTGGCGATGATCGCATCGGCCACCGCACGGCGAGCGGTCCTGCTGGCCTGGGAGGCGATGATGCCTTCGACGGTTTCGCGGCTTAGCCCGCTGCGTCGCATCACGCGGGCGACCTGCGTTTCGGCCGCGCAATCGACCACCACGACCGCATCGAGGCGGCCCGCCCACCGCCCCGACTCCGCCAGCAGGGGAATATCGAACACGATCAGCGGGCTGCCAGCGTCGGCCGCCTGCTGCGCCATGAGATTGCTGTGCAGCGTGACCAGGGGGTGGACGATGCCCTCCAACTGGGCCCGGGCCTCCGGTCGGGTGAACGCGAGCGCCCGCATGCGCGTGCGGTCCAGCGCGCCCGTGCCCGCGTCGACAAAATCGCTGCCAAAAGCGGCTGCGATGGCCGGCATGGCGGCCCCTTGCGGCCCCGTAACATCCCGCGCAATCTGGTCCGCATCGACGAGCGCAGCACCTTGCGCTTGCCAGAAGTGGCCCACCGTGCTCTTGCCGCTGCCTATGCCGCCGGTCAGGCCCAGGCGCACTGGGCGGTGGTTGCGGTGGGGCATGGGTGTGTGCTACAGGCCGAAGAGCTTCAGCACCGCCTGAAGAATGGCCTGGGGCCCGAAGACCATCGCGGTAAACCCGGCACCGACCAGAAAAGGCCCAAAGGGCACGTACCCACCCTCGCGCAGGCCGCTGGACATCTTCATGCCAATGCCGATGATGGCGCCGATGACCGACGACATCAGGATGATGGGCACCAGCGCCTGCCAGCCAAACCACGCGCCCAAAGCGGCAAAAAGCTTGAAATCGCCGTAGCCCATGCCCTCCTTGCCCGTCGCCAGCTTGAAACCCCAGTACACCAGCCACAGCGAAAGATAGCCCGCAGCGGCACCCGCCACGGACGCCTGCAAAGTCACGTCGGTCCATTGCAGGGACGACGCCAGCAGGCCTGCCCACAGCAAGGGCAGGGTGATGTCATCCGGGAGGAGTGTGGTGTCCCAGTCGATGAGCGCGAGGGCCACCAACGCCGCGGAAAAGCCGCACCATGCGATACCGGTGGGGGTCACACCCCAGCGCTGGATGCAGAAGAAGAACAGCGCGCCGGTGGCCAGTTCCACCAGCGGGTACCGGACCGAGATGCGGACCTTGCACGCCGAACACCGGCCACGCAGGAAGAGGTAGCTCAGGACAGGAATGTTCTCGAACCACTGCACCTCGTGCCCGCATGCAGGGCAGCGGGACCGTGGGGTCATGAGGTTGAACGCGGGTTGCTGCTGCTCCGCGACCGCGTCGCCCTGCAGGGAGTCGTCAGCACCTGCAGCCATCGACGCGAGTTCAGCAGCCCATTGCCGCTCCATCATCTTCGGGAGCCGATAGATGACAACGTTGAGGAAGCTTCCGATCAGCAGTCCGAATATTCCGCCGAGTCCTGCGTTGAGCCAAACTTCCAACTCCATCAGACGACTTGGCCCAGTTTGAAGATGGGCAGGTACATCGATACCACGATGCCGCCGATCAAAGTGCCCAGGAACACGATGATGATAGGTTCCATCAGGCTGGACAAGCCCGCGACCATTTCGTCAACTTCAGCTTCGTAAAAATCGGCTGCTTTACCGAGCATGTGGTCGATGGAGCCGGATTCTTCGCCGATGGCGCACATCTGAAGGACCATGGAAGGAAAAATATTGGCATTGCCCATTGCTGCGGTCAGGCTTGTGCCTGTTGAAACTTCTTGCTGGATTTTTTCTGTAGCTGAAGAATAAACAAAATTGCCAGATGCGCCGCCGACAGAGTCCAGGGCTTCTACCAAGGGAACGCCTGCTGCGAACATGGTCGCGAGTGTTCTGGTCCAACGAGCGATACAAGATTTTTCAATCAAAGCCCCGAAAATAGGAATTCGAAGCAAGAGCCGGTCCATGAAGTTTTGAACCTTTTCATTTCTTCTCCAAGCTTGCATGAAGAAGAAAAATCCGCCACCTAACGCTCCGAAAATTAACCACCACCATTTGACAAAAAATTCACTAACGGCCATTACGAACAGTGTTGGTGCTGGCAGATCGGCCCCAAATGAAGTGAAAACTTCTTTGAACGCAGGAATGACAAAAATCATAATTACCGTAACGACGATGAATGCCACGATAACAACCGAAATCGGATACATAAGAGCGGATTTTATCTTTGACTTGATTGCCTCCGTTTTCTCCATGTAAGTTGCTAGCCTATCAAGCAAGGCCTCCAAAATACCCGCGGCTTCACCGGCCTCTACGAGATTGCAGTAGAGGCTATCGAAATACAGAGGGTGTTTCCGAAAAGCCGCATTCAGTGATGTCCCAGTTTCAACATCCGTTCGAATGTCATTCAATAATTTCGTGACGCTTGCGTTTGTATTCCCGCGCCCTACTATATCAAATGACTGCAGTAGCGGAACGCCTGCCTTCATCATCGTGGCGAGTTGTCGGGTGAACAGCGCAATGTCTTTTGGCTTAATCTTTTTGCCGGAACGCATGCGGCGTTTTTTGATTTTTGTAGGGAAAACGCCTTGGCGCCGTAAAGTCGCTTGAACCTGATTCTCACCGGATGCTCTAATTTCGCCACGCACAATTTTTCCGTGGCGATCTTTGCCTTCCCACTCAAAAACAAAATCTTTGATATCTCGCGATGCAACGGTTGCCATATGATCCCTCTAGCTCTTATTCGTTGGTGACAGCAAGGACCTCTTCCACAGAGGTGAAGCCCAACTTTGCCTTGTTCAGACCAGATGCTCGGAGGGACCTGACCCCCTCGAGTTTGGCCTGTTCTGCGATTTCCAGGGCGCTGCCATCACGCAAGATAATGCGTTGAATATCTTCGGAGATGGGCATCACTTGATAGATGCCAACACGGCCTTTATACCCATTGTTGCAGGCGGAACAACCCACCGGACGATACGTCACCCAGGAGCCATCGAGGTCCTCTTCCGGGTACCCAGCTTCCACCAGAGCCTCATGCGGGATGTCTGCCGGTGCCTTGCATACGGGGCACAATCGGCGCGCAAGACGCTGTGCGGTGATCAATATCACGCTGGACGCGATGTTGAACGGCGCGATGCCCATATTGCGCATCCGTGTCAATGTGGTGGGCGCATCATTGGTGTGCAGTGTGGACAATACCAAGTGACCCGTCTGTGCAGCCTTGATGGAAATATCGGCAGTTTCCAGGTCACGAATTTCACCCACCATGATGATGTCCGGATCCTGGCGCAAGAAGGATTTCAGCGCGACTGCAAAGGTGAGGCCTGCCTTGTCATTGACATTCACCTGATTCACACCCGGAAGGTTGATTTCCGAAGGATCTTCTGCCGTGGCGATATTGACGCCCGGCTTGTTCAGCAGGTTCAAGCAGGTATAAAGCGAAACCGTTTTGCCGGAACCCGTAGGTCCCGTCACGAGAATCATCCCGTACGGGCGGCTGATCGCCTGCAGCAGGCGCTCCTTCTCTTCCGGCTCGTAGCCCAATGCATCAATACCCAGCTTCGCGCTGCTGGGGTCCAGGATACGGATCACGATCTTTTCGCCAAACAATGTCGGGAGCGTACTCACCCGAAAATCGATGACGCGGTCCGGCCCGACCTTGAGTTTCATTTTTCCATCTTGGGGCACGCGCTTTTCGGAGATGTCCAGCCGGGATATCACCTTGATGCGGGAGGCGAGCTTGTCCTTGATGGCGATCGGCGGCGAGGCAATCTCACGCAGCTCGCCATCGATGCGGAATCTCACGCGGTACTGATGTTCATACGGCTCGAAATGCAAGTCGGACGCACGCATGTTGAAGGCGTCCAGGAGCATCTTGTGCAAAAACTTGACAATGGGAGCATCTTCGACATCGCCGCCTGCGCCCGCGTCGTTGTTGTCGGGGGCTTCTTCGACTGCGACATCATCAAATTCAAAATCGCCGCCGGTGGAGTTCAGTGCATCCAGTGATTGGGTTGCAGATTTGCTGCTGGATTCCACCAATCGGCTGAGTTTGTCATACTCCGCAATAATCCAGTCCACCCCCATCTGGGTCGTGAACTTGATTTTCTCCGCAGCTTCCTGGTCCGTGGGGTCAGCAGTCGCAACAATAAGCCGGTTATTGCGTTTACTGAGAACGACGACCCGGTAAGCCTGACAAATCTTGGGATCGAGCAGTTCCTTGGGCAGGCGCAGGGGGTCGATGGCCTCCAAGTCCAGCAGGGGGGCGCCGAACACGGCGGACACCGTATGGGCCAAATCGGTGGCAGAGACTGCGCCAGAACCCGTCAGCTCGGCGATAAAGCTCGTCCGGCTGATTTGTGATTTTTTGTAAATATCCTCGGCCAGCTTTTGGGTCAGTTTGCCGGCAGAAATTAACGCCCGTCCCAGTCCAGGGAGGGCCACCGCAGAAGCTTCTTTGGGGGCAGTATCAACAGCGGCCATGTAACCGGGGATGTGTTAGGTTTGGAAAAGAAACCATCCTATCATCGCCGATCGTGTACGGGGTGTACAGCGCCGGGTATTGGCAACAGCGCCACACAATGGGCGCTCATTCCCAAATCAAAAATGGTGGTCGGGGTGAGAGGATTCGAACCTCCGGCCTCTACGTCCCGAACGTAGCGCTCTACCAGGCTAAGCTACACCCCGTACGGCCTGCCGTGTGCAGGCGCGTGTTGATCCCTCAATGCCGCCGTGCCAGCAATTGTGCCGCCAATTCCAGCAGTCCGGACGTGTAGGCGTTGCCAGGCAGCTGCTCGGCGGCGGCGATGGCGCGCCGTGCCTCTGCGAACGCGGCGGCGCGGGTGACGTCCAGGGCGCCAGTCTCCCGCACGATCTGCACCACCTCTGCCAGTCGTTCGGTCGATCCTTCCTCGATCGCCGTGCGCACGACTTGGGCCTGCTCGGCCGAGCCGCGCTGCATGGCAGCGATGAGGGGCAGCGTGGATTTTCCCTCGCGCAGGTCGTCTCCCAGATTCTTGCCCATCTCCTCGGCGTCGCCGTCGTAGTCGAGCACATCGTCGATGATCTGGAACGCGGTTCCCAGCGCCTGCCCGTAGGTGGCGCACGCCTCTTCGATGGCGGGGGGGCTGTCGGCCAGCACGGCGCCCAGACGGGCGCTGGCCTCGAACAGCTTGGCGGTCTTGGAGCGGATGACCCGCAGGTAGCCTGCTTCATCGAGCGACGCGTCGTGCATGTTCATCAACTGCAGCACTTCGCCCTCGGCGATCACATTGGTGGCCTCGGAGAGGATCTCCATGATGCGCATGCTGCCGGCCTCGACCATCATCTGGAAGGAGCGCGTGTGCAGGAAATCGCCCACCAGCACGCTGGCGGGGTTGCCGAAAGTCTCGTTCGCAGTGGGGCGGCCCCGGCGCAGGGTGGATGCGTCCACGACATCGTCATGCAGCAGTGTCGCGGTGTGGATGAGCTCCACCACGGCGGCAAGGCTGTGGCGATGGCCGCCGCGGTAGCCGAGTGCGCCGCACACCATGAGCAGTAGCGCAGGCCGCAGGCGCTTGCCTCCGGCCGCAATGATGTACTGGGAGATCTGGGCCACCAGGGGGACGCTGGACGTCAGTCGCTGGCCGATGACCTTGTCGACCTCGTGCATGTCTTGTGCAACGAGCAGGAGGGGGGAGGCTGCAGAGGCGGTGTTGTCAGTCAAGATGGTGGCCACAGAAAGTGCCCGGATTATAGGAAGGACGCGGGGTGCCTCTGGGCGGGGTGCGGCGTGCCGGATACCGACGAAGCGCAGGGGCTGGCGCTTTTGGGTGCAGTGCGCTATACTCGCTGGCTCTGCGGAAATCCGTCTGCAGAACTCATATCAAGAGGTCATCATGTACGCGGTCATAAAAACCGGCGGCAAGCAGTATCGCGTTGCTTCCGGCGAAAAAATTAAAGTAGAACAGATTGCTGCGGACGTAGGCCAGGAGATCGTGATCGACCAGGTTCTGGCTGTCGGCAACGGCGCTGAACTCAAGGTTGGCACACCCCTGGTGTCCGGCGCAACCGTGGTAGCCACTGTCGTGGCCCACGGCAAGCACGACAAGGTTCGCATCTTCAAGATGCGCCGTCGCAAGCACTATCAGAAGCGCCAAGGCCATCGCCAGCAGTTCACGGAACTGCAAATCGGTGCGATCGCTGGTTAATCCAAGGAGCTAAGTCATGGCACAGAAAAAAGGCGGCGGCTCTACGCGAAACGGGCGTGACTCCAAGCCAAAGATGCTGGGTGTCAAGGCCTATGGCGGTGAACTGATCAGCGCTGGTTCCATCATCGTGCGCCAACGCGGCACGCGTTTCCACCCCGGCACCAATGTCGGCGTGGGCAAGGACCACACGTTGTTCGCTCTGGTCGACGGTCACGTGTCGTTCGGCACCAAGGGCGCAATGTCCAAGCAAACGGTCAATGTGACTGCTGCTGCCTGAGGCTCTCCTCTGGCAACCATCGAAGCCCCGCCTGGTCGGGGCTTTGTTATTTGGTCTGTACGATAGCGGCCTGACGCTGGCTGCTACCGCAGGCCGCACCTGAATGGGGTGCCTTTGCCGCAAGGCAAACACGGCAGGCCGATGGGGTCTGCCGGCGCCGCCTCCTTCTGTAAACTGGATATCCCATGAAGTTCGTCGACGAAGCCTTTATTGACATTGCTGCCGGTGATGGCGGCAATGGCTGCGTGTCTTTCCGGCACGAGAAATACAAGGAATTCGGCGGCCCCAACGGCGGCGACGGCGGACGTGGGGGCCATGTGTTCGCCGTGGCGGACCCGAACCTCAACACCCTGGTGGACTACCGCTACTCGCGCCGGCACGAAGCCAAGCGCGGCGAGCACGGCATGGGCTCCGACATGTTCGGTGCCGCAGGCTCCGACATCACCTTGAAGATGCCAGTCGGCACCATCATCACCGATGCCGAAACGGGTGAGGTGCTCTACGAGCTGCTCAATCCGGGCGACGTGATCACGATTGCCAAGGGCGGCGACGGCGGCTTTGGCAACCTGCGCTTCAAGAGTGCCATCAACCGCGCGCCGCGGCAAAAGACGCCCGGCTGGCCCGGCGAAAAGAAGAACCTCAAGCTCGAATTGAAGGTGCTCGCCGATGTGGGTTTGTTGGGTATGCCCAACGCCGGCAAGTCGACGTTCATCACGGCGGTCTCCAATGCGCGGCCCAAGATCGCCGACTATCCCTTCACCACGCTGCACCCCAACCTGGGTGTGGTGCGCGTGGGCCCGGAGCAAAGCTTCGTGGTCGCCGACATTCCGGGCCTGATCGAAGGCGCCTCCGAAGGTGCGGGCCTGGGGCACCAGTTCCTGCGCCATCTGCAGCGCACCCGCCTGCTGCTGCACATCGTGGACCTGGCGCCTTTCGACGATGCGGTCGACCCGGTGGCGCAGGCCAAGGCGATCGTGAACGAACTCAAGAAGTACGACCAGAAGCTCTACAACAAGCCGCGCTGGCTGGTGCTGAACAAGCTGGACATGGTGCCTGCAGAGGAGCGCGAAGCCCGGGTGAAGGACTTCGTCAAGCGCTTCAAGTGGAAGGGGCCGGTGTTCGAGATTTCGGCCCTGACGCGCGAGGGTTGCGAGCCGCTGATCCATGCGATCTTCCGTCACGTGCAGTCCGAGCAGCGCATCGAGAACGAGCCGGTGGAAGTCGATCCACGCTTTGCGGGCGACGCCCCGCAGTAAATCTCAAGAAAGCGCGGCAACGCGCATTCGAGCGTCAGCTTTTGGGTTGCTATCTATTTCATAGCTTCTGCCGCTTGCAGGACAGGCGGTAGAGGCCAAAAACACAATGAAAAATGGTCTCCAGCGTATTGCGTGATGCCCGCCGTATCGTGGTCAAGGTCGGCTCCAGCCTTGTGACCAACGAAGGCCGTGGCCTGGACGAGGCTGCGATTGGCGAATGGAGCCGGCAGCTGGCAGCCCTGGTGCGGGGTGATGGCGGTGCGCCGCGCGAGGTCATCATGGTCTCCAGCGGCGCCATTGCCGAGGGCATGAAGCGCCTGGGCTGGACCACGCGGCCGCACGAGGTGCACGAGCTGCAGGCGGCCGCCGCCGTCGGGCAGATGGGCCTGGCGCAGATGTACGAGACCAAGCTGCGCGAGCAGGGCATGGGCAGCGCACAGGTGCTGCTCACCCACGCCGACCTGGCCGACAGAGAGCGGTACCTGAACGCCCGGTCCACCCTGCTGACGCTGCTGCGCCTGGGTGTGGTGCCCGTCATCAACGAGAACGACACGGTCGTCAACGACGAGATCAAGTTCGGCGACAACGACACCCTGGGTGCGCTGGTGGCCAACCTGGTCGAGGCCGACGCCCTGATCATCCTCACCGACCAGAAGGGCCTGTACACCGCCGACCCGCGCCGCGACCCTGCGGCGCAGTTCGTGCACGAGGCCAAGGCGGGGGACCTGGCGCTGGAGGCCATGGCCGGCGGCGCGGGCTCCAGCATCGGCCGGGGCGGAATGATCACCAAGATCCTCGCGGCCAAGCGCGCGGCGGGCTCGGGGGCCTCCACCGTCATCGCCTGGGGCCGCGAGCCCGACGTGCTGGTGCGCCTGGTCAGCGGCGATGCCCTGGGCACGCTGCTGGTGGCCCAGACGCAAAAGAAGCAGGCCCGCAAGCAATGGATGGCCGACCACTTGCAGATGCGCGGCGCCGTGGTAGTGGACGCCGGTGCGGCTACCAAGGTGCGCGACGAGGGCAAGAGCCTGCTGCCCATCGGCATGGTGTCGGTGGAAGGCCACTTCTCGCGCGGCGATGTCATTGCCGTACGCGACGCGTCTGGCGTGGAGATCGCCCGGGGCCTGGCCAACTACGCGGCCGCCGAAGCGCGCCTGCTGTGCCGCAAGCCGTCGAGCGAGTTCGAAAAGCTGCTGGGCTATGTGGCCGAAGCGGAAATGGTGCACCGGGACAACCTGGTGCTGGCGGCCACGCAGCCCGCTCGCTGATTTTGACTTTCAGCGGCGCGGTGGCCCCGATCGGACAGAGGGCCCCGGTGGTTTCCAACCGTGTGGGACTTCGCATGGGCGCTGGCACTGAGGTCCAGAGATCCTGCGGTCCGAGGTGTTGCGAACCCTCCAGTAAAAAATGCCTGCATGGATGGACATGCAGGCATTTTTTTCTTTCCGCGGACCGGCGCACCGACAGCACCCGGTCGCGCAGCAATCACCCTTTCAACGCGGTGCCGTCGTCACCGGACCTGGCGGCAGCGCATCCAACTCCGCCGGCATGCTGTTTTGCGGGTCCGGATCGAAACTGGCCCCAGGTGGCAGTTCCATGCCCGGGTTCAGCAGCATCGAACCGGTGCGGAACATCGCCCCCGCATGCTCGCCCTCGCGGGTGCGCATGCCGCTGCGCAGGTAGCGGTTGCGCTGTTCGTGGCGCGGCAGGTAGCGGGCCAGTTCCGTCAGCGCCATTTCGTAGACGCCGCGTTTGAACTCGACCACCACATCCAGTGGCACCCAATAGTCGTTCCAGCGCCAGGCGTCGAACTCCGGGTGGTTGGTCGCACGCAGGTTCAAGTCCCAGTCGTGGCCCATCAGTTGCAGCAGGTACCAGATTTGTTTCTGCCCTTTGTAGTGTCCGCGCGCATCGCGGCGTATGTACCGGTCAGGCACCTCGTAGCGCAACCAGTCCCGGGTGCGGGCCACCACGCGCACGTGATTGGGCAATAATCCCACCTCTTCATGCAGTTCTCGAAACATGGCCTGCTCGGGGGTTTCGCCCCGGTCAATGCCGCCCTGCGGGAACTGCCAGCTGTGGGTGCGTATGCGCTTGCCCCAGAACACCTGGTTCTTCTGGTTGAGCAGGATGATGCCGACGTTCGGCCGAAAGCCGTCCCGGTCAAGCATAATCAAACCCCAATTTTTAAACTGTGTCCATTATGCACGGCGCCTAGCGTGCGGCAAGTGGGCTGCTCCCTTCTGCCCGAAATCGATCCCGATGAAAGCCTCCCAGTTCTTTATTTCCACCTTGAAGGAAGCTCCGGCGGATGCCGAAGTGGTCAGCCACAAGCTCATGACGCGGGCGGGCATGATCAAGAAGCTCGGCGCGGGTATCTACAACTACATGCCGATGGGCCTGCGGGTGATCCGCAAGGTCGAGGCGATCGTGCGCGAAGAGATGAACCGCGCGGGCGCTGTGGAGCTGACCATGCCCGTGGTGCAGCCCGCCGAGTTCTGGCAGGAGACGGGCCGGTTCGAGAAGATGGGCCCCGAGCTGCTGCGCATCCAGGACCGCCATGGCCGGGACTTCGTCGTGCAGCCCACCAGCGAAGAAGTGGTCACTGACATCGCTCGCCAGGAGCTCAAGAGCTACAAGCAGCTGCCCAAGAATTTCTACCAGATCCAGACCAAGTTCCGCGATGAGCGCCGTCCACGCTTCGGCCTGATGCGCGGGCGTGAATTCATCATGAAGGACGCCTACAGCTTCGACAAGGACCAGACGGCCGCCAAGGCCAGCTACCAGGTCATGGCCAAGGCCTACCGCCAGATCTTCGACCGCTTCGGGCTGACCTACCGCGCCGTGGCGGCCGACAGCGGCGCCATCGGGGGCGACCTGTCCGAAGAGTTCCAGGTGATCGCTGCCACCGGCGAAGACGCCATCGTCTACTGCCCCGCCAGCGACTACGCCGCCAACATGGAAAAGGCCGAGGCGCTGGCGCCTGCCGGTCCCCGCCCCGCGCCTGCCAAGGCAATGGAAAAGACGCCCACGCCCGGCAAGGCCACCTGCGCCGACGTGGCGGAGCTGCTGGGTGTGCCGCTCAAGACCACGGTGAAGTCGCTGGTGCTGGCCACCGACGAAACCAACGAGGCCGGCGAGATCGCCCGGAGCCAGGTCTGGCTGCTGCTGCTGCGCGGCGACCACGACATGAACGAGATCAAGGTCTCCAAGGTGCCGGGGCTCGATGCGAACTTCCGCTTTGCCACCCTCACCGAGATCGAAGAGCACTTCGGCTGCAAGCCCGGCTACCTGGGCCCCATCGGCCTGAAGAAGCCCCTGAAGATCGTGGCAGACCGGGAAGTCGCCGTCATGGCCGACTGGATCTGCGGCGCCAACGAAGTGGACTTCCACATCACCGGCGTCAACTGGGGCCGCGACCTGCCCGAGCCCGACGCCATCGCCGACATCCGCAACGTCGTGGCGGGCGACCTGTCGCCCGACGGCAAGGGCGAGCTGGCCATCGAGCGCGGCATCGAGGTGGGCCACGTGTTCTACCTGGGCACCAAGTACAGCAAGGGCATGAACGCCACGTTCCTGGGCGACGACGGCAAGCCTGCATTCTTCGAGATGGGCTGCTACGGCATCGGCGTCACGCGCCTGCCCGCGGCGGCCATCGAGCAGAACCACGACGAGCGCGGCATCATCTGGCCCGACGCGATTGCGCCGTTCACCCTGGTCATCTGCCCCGTGGGCATGGACCGCAGCGAGCCGGTCAAGGCCGCTGCCGAGCAGCTCTATGCCGACCTGCTGGCCGCCGGTGTGGACGTGATCCTGGACGACCGCGGCGAGCGCCCCGGCGCCATGTTCGCCGACTGGGAGCTGATCGGTGTGCCGCACCGCGTGACCATCGGGGACAAGAGCCTCAAGGAAGGCGTGGTCGAGTACCAGCACCGCCGCGACACGGCGGCCACCAAGGTGGCTGTGGCAGACATACTGGCCCACGTGAAGGGCCGCATGGCGCCATGAGCCCGCGCTGGGTTGTAGGTGCTGATGACGGCCTGCGCACGCCTGCAGAAGGGCTGTTGTCGCGAGGCGTGTCCCAGGACGTTTCTCAAAACATGCCGCAGGGTGTGCCGCAAGGTGTTTCGCGCCGTGGCTGGCTGCTGGCGGCCTCTTCCCTGGCGGCGCCTGCGGGCTGGCTGGCGGCACCGCAGGCAGCGCATGCGGGCGGGCAGCTGGAAGAGCCGCTCATGGACTCGGTGCGCACGGCGCTCAGCTCCGCCATCGCCAACCAGGCGCCCCCCGAGCCCGAGTTCTTCTCCACCGAGGCGCGCATCCACTACCTGCGCTGGCTCGGCACCATGAGCGACCGGCTGCGCCGCCGCAAGCCCGAGTGGGAAATCCGCCGCGACTTCCTGCAGACCGTCTGGTACGAGTCCAAGCGCGCGGGCCTGGATGTGTCGCTGGTCCTCGGCCTGGTGCAGGTCGAGAGCGCGTTTCGCAAGTTCGCCGTGTCCAGCGTGGGCGCACGCGGCTACATGCAGGTGATGCCGTTCTGGACGCGCGTGATCGGCGACGGCGATGCCGGCAAGCTGTTCCACATGCAGACCAACCTGCGCTTTGGCTGCGTGATCCTGCGCCACTACATCGACCGCGAGCGCGGCGACCTGTTCATGGCGCTGGGGCGCTACAACGGCAGCCGCGGACGCTCGCCGTACCCGGACGCGGTGTTCGGCGCGCAGCGCAACTGGCTGTTCGGCGAAAAGCCGCAGCTGCCTGCGGGTTGAGCCGGTATGGACGGTGGCCGACCGTGGGGTCGGCTTGTCGGACGGAAGGGGCGTTGACGGCGGGCATGGGCGGCAGACGCGCCACCACCTGTTTGCTATGTTATTCATAGCTGCTGGCGCTCATCTATCAAGCGACTGTGGCCGATTTTGTATCCCATCGGACCTCGCCACGGCAGGACTGCGCAGGGCAGGCCAGAACTACCTCACCACCGCCGTCGATCCGCCCTCGGCCTTTGCCAAGGCCGGCGTGGCCACCGGCGCCGCCAAGCCGGCATCGGCCTGCGGCACGCCGAGGCGCGACACCATCACTTGGTCGATGCGGTAGCTGTCCACGTCCAGCACCTCGAACTTGTAGCCGCCCCAGCTCACGCTGTCGGTACGGCGCGGCACGCGGCGCAGCATCACCATCAAAAAGCCGGCCAGCGTCTCGTATTCGTCGGCATGGGGCAGCTCGTCGAGCGACAGGGCGTGCAGCACGTCCTGCACCGGCGTCACGCCGTCGATGAGCCACGAGTTCTCATCGCGGCGCACGATCTGCTCCTCGTCCGCCGGGCCCACCACCAGGTCGCCCATCACCGTGCTCATCACGTCGTTGAGGGTGACCACGCCCACCACCAGGCTGTACTCATTCACGATCAGCGCGAAATCCTCGTGCACCTGGCGGAATTGCTCCAGCACCTCGGACAGCGTGAGCCGGTCGGGCACGATGAGTACCTTGCGCACCAGGCTGTCGTCCGCCAGCGAGATGGGCTGGTTGTTCAGCACGCGCTGGAACAGGTCCTTCGCGTCCACATAGCCCACCACATGGTCGATGTCGCCCTCGCACACCGGGTAGGTCGAAAACGGCTCGGCCGCAATGCGCAGGCGGATGACGGAGTCGGGTTCGTCGCGCAGAAAGAACGCGATGCGGTCGCGCGGCGACATGGCGCTCGAGACCATGCGGGTATCGAGCTCGAACACGTTGGTGATGACCTGCTGCTCGCGCGCCGCCAGCACCCCCGCGCGGGCGCCGGCTTCCATCATGGCCAGGATGTCGTCGGAGGTGATGCGGT
This sequence comes from Acidovorax sp. NPDC077693, assembly GCF_044542805.1. Lineage (NCBI taxonomy): Bacteria > Pseudomonadati > Pseudomonadota > Betaproteobacteria > Burkholderiales > Comamonadaceae > Acidovorax > Acidovorax sp. NPDC077693. The sequence goes on from NZ_JBITVD010000003.1 coordinate 305,316, forward strand.
CGTCCCGCAGCGACGACAGGCCCAGCACCCGAAACAGCGCATCCGCGCTGCGGCTGTAGAGCCACACCACCGGGCGCAGTAGCGTCATGCACCACGCCATGGGCTGCGCCAGGCGCACCACCATGCGCTCGGGCTCGGCCATGCCCAGGCGCTTGGGGAACAGGTCGGCGAACAGGATGAACAGTGAGGTGATGATCGCGAACGACGCGAGAAAGCCCGTGGTCTGGGCCGTCTTGTCCGACAGCCACAGCTCGAACAGTGCGGTGAAGTGGGGGCTCAGCGCCCCTTCGCCGACGATACCGCCCAGGATGGCCACCGCGTTCTGCCCCACCTGCACCACCGTGAAGTAGTCGCCCGGCTGCTCCTGCATGCGCAGCACGCGGTCCGCCCGCGAGTCGCCCTCGTCCGCCATCTGCCGCAGGCGCAGCCGGCGTGCGGCCGCCAGCGAAATTTCGGCCATGGAAAAGAAGGCGCTGGCTGCAATCAGCAGCCCGATCACGAAGAGGCTTTGGGACAGGGTCATGGGAGGCAAGGGTGGCGCACGGCGCGGCGCTGCGGCCATCCGAGTGTATCTGCGCGCCCTGCAGCCGAAAACCCGGATTCGCGCACACACGGCGCGCGCGCGGGTCCGTGCACACCCTCACGCACGTGCCTGCAGCCGCGCGACCCTGCCGCGCGCTCACAGCGCCTTCACCGCCCCCGCCCGCTACTGCATGAACCCGATGCGGTTGCGTGCGGCGGCGGCCCGGGGCATGTCGGCGACCTCCACCGTGGAGCGGCGGTCCAGCCGGGCATTGCCAAAGCCGGTCATCAGCGCGCGCCGCATCTCCCGCGGCGGCATCTGGGCCAGGTGGTCCAGCACGTCGGCCTGCGGTTCGGGGTCCAGCAGCCGGCCCCAGTCGTGGCCGCTGCGGATGCCGGTGTACAGCGTGTGCGCGATGGCGCGCGCCTGCTCCAGCGTGGGGGCCTCCACCTCGAACACGTTCATGCGGTTCAGGATGGGGTCCGGGATGCCGCGCGTGTCGTTGGCGGTGGTGATCCAGATCACCTGGCTGGCGTCGATGGCCACCTCGGCGAACTCGTCGGTGAAGCTCTGGGCCGTGTCGTGCTCCAGCAGGCTGTACAGCGCGCCCAGCGGGTCGTATTGCGCGTCCGTCGCGGCCTTGTCGATCTCGTCCACCACGATGACGGGGTTGGCGTACTCGCCCTCCACCAGGGCCTCGAACACCTTGCCGGGGCGGGCGCCCTTCCACTGCGCGGACGAGCCCGACAGCAGCCAGCCTGCGGTCATGGAGCTCATCGGCAGCAGGTTCATGCCCGTGCCCAGCAGCGCGGCCAGGTGCCGCGCAAAGTGCGTCTTGCCGATGCCGGGCGGGCCCAGCAGCAGCATGGGCGTGACCTCCAGGCCGTCGCTGCTGTCCTGCGCCAGCGCAACGTGGCGCCGCACGTCGTCCAGCACTTCGGTGAAGTTGGGCAACTGCTCGTACAGGCTGGCCATGTCGGGCACGCCCGACGGCTTGACCTGAAAGCGCTCCGGCCCGCGCTCCAGCATGCGTTCGTACACGGTGCGCAGGGTTTCGTATTCGCGCTGGTTACCGGACTCCTGCAGCCGTGCAAGCTTGCGCTCGACGTCGCCGGGGTGGAACACATTGCGCATCTGGGCCACCGGCAAGCGCAGGGCGGGTGGCTGGGGAACAAGGCTATGGCTGGTCATTGCATGCTCCTTCGTGATGTGGGTCACGCAATCATTCAAGCACACAACATGCCCGCCGGAGCACCGGATAAGCCCCTGATCGGTGCGCTTGTTACCAGCGCTGTTGTAGCCGCGCAAAACCGGTCTGACCCGAAGCTGTTGGGCACAAAGCAAAAGGCCGCCCGAAGGCGGCCTGTGCCGGCATGCGTGAAGGCATGCGATTGGGGACCATTACGGCCATTACGGCCCGGGTGCCCGGTGCGGCGCGGTGGCGTCAGCCCTCGGTGCCCAGCACCTGCTTGAGTTCGCCCGACTCGTACATCTCCATCATGATGTCCGAGCCGCCGATGAACTCGCCCTTGACGTACAGCTGCGGGATGGTGGGCCAGTTGCTGTATTCCTTGATGCCCTGGCGGATTTCCTCGTCTTCCAGCACGTTCACCGTGACGAGGCTCTTGGTGTCCACGCCGCTGGCTTTGAGGATCTGGATGGCCCGACCGGAGAAGCCGCACATGGGGAAGCTGGCGTTGCCCTTCATGAAGAGCAGGATGTCGCTGGATTTGACGAGGGCGTCGATGCGTTGTTGGGTGTCGCTCATGGGATGTCCAAGATAGGTCAGGCGCGGAAGGCTACAGATTATCTCTTTTCTCTGTGTCCGTCAGGGCCGTGGGGTCAGCCGAATAGCTGTTTGAGTTCTTTTTCCAGTCGCTCGATGGTGGCCGTCTCTGCCTCGGCCTTTTTGGACAGGGCGTTGACTTTGTCCAGCATGGCCTGACTCTTCGCCTCGATCTGCATGCCGGAGATGGACAGTTGCTGGGGGTTGTTTTCCACCAGCGCGAGCAGATCCAGGACGATGTTCATCATGCGTTGCATGGGTGGCAGCATCTCCAGGGTGATGCGTGCCTGAGTGCTCACCAGCCGGTCGTACACTGGGTCGTAGACTTTTTTGAGATCTTCCGGCTGCTTCAGGGCGGCTTTCGCTTCGTTTGCCTTTTTCAATTCGGCCTCGAGATTCGCCTGGGCCAGGGGAATTTCCACCAGGGCCTGCTTTACCGACTCGCGCTTGTCGCGGTACCCAGACAGCGTGCGAACAAACTGGAGTTCGCGCATGCTTTTCAGCATGACCTTGTCGTTCGTCGCCTGATTGAAGTTGGTGATGATCTCGTAGTGCGCCGCGTAGCCACCCAGTTCCTTGCGCAGCTTGTCGTTGAGCAGTGGCATGGAGCGGCGCGATTTCCCCAGCACTTCGGTTTGCAGGAAGGCAATGAATGCCTTGCGCTCTTTCGGTTCGGCACTGCAGCCGGTCAGCAGCAGGCCACTGCCCAGGGCCAGGGCCCCCAGGCGTGTGAGGGTTTGGCGGCGAGAAAAGACGGTGTGTGACATGGCGGGCAATGGCTAGGCGGTGATCCGGTGCAGACGCGTTCAGGCCGCAGCACCGGTGGCCGATAGGGTGAGTGGTTTCAGATATTTACGAGATCGAGCAGCGCCATCCGCAGGCGTATGGGGCGGCGGTCAGCGAAGGCCTTGGCCTGCGGCCTGCTCTCCCTCCCAGGAGTCAGGCGCTGCGCAACGGCACGCGATTATTCTGTGCGCCGTTGCCCAATCGGCTGCGATCCCGGTAACAGTTGTTGCCAACTGATGACCGTATGTAAGCGCAGCGGGCGTCGCAACGTTCCGACGTCGCGCTGCACGCTCAGCGGCAACCGCCCGTGCAGCGGGCAATCCCCGCGAGGTCGTTGCGGCTTTGCACTTGGCCAAAGCCTTGGTCAGTCAGCAGCGCGCGCACCGCCTCGGCCTGGTCATACCCATGCTCCAGCAGCAGCCACCCCCCTGCCACGAGATGCGCTGGCGCCTGGGCGACGATGGTGCGGATGTCCTCCAGCCCGTCCGCGCCGCTGGCCAGGGCCTGCAAAGGCTCGTGGGTCAGGGCAGCCAGGTGCGGGTCTTGCGCTGCGATGTAGGGCGGGTTGGAGACGATGGCGTCGAACACCACGCTGTCCAGGCCGGCCATCCAGTTGCCCTGCCGGAAGTGCACGGGCAGACCCAGCCGGGTGGCGTTGGCCTGCGCCACGGCCAGGGCGTCGCTGCTGGCGTCCACCGCCAGCACCTGGGCGGTGGGGCGCTGGCTTTGCAGGGCCAGGGCGATGGCGCCGCTGCCGGTGCCCAGGTCCGCCAGGCGCGGGGCGGGCAGGGGGGCGATCAGCTCCAGGGCCCAGTCCACCAGCGTTTCGGTGTCGGGGCGCGGGTCCAGCACCCGGGCGTCCACCTGCAGCGCCAGGCCGTAGAACTCCTTGCGGCCCGTCAGGTAGGCCACTGGCTCGCCCGCCACGCGGCGCTGGCACAGGGCGATGAATTGCGCCTGCACGGCGTCATCGAGCCCATCGGTGTCGTGCGCCAGCAGCCAGGCGCGGCCGGCATCGGGGCGGCCCAGCGCGTGCAGCAGCAGCAGTTGGGCGTCGATGCGAGCCAGGCCCAGGGTGTGGGCTTGGGCCAGGGCCTGGGCCAGGGTGGGTGTGTTCACGATGGTGTTGATCGATGCTGGCGACGGAAAGCTATTCGGGCTGGACTTTTCAACGCAAACTGGCCGTTCGGGCTGAGCCTGTCGAAGCCTCGCGCCGCGCTTGGACAAGCTCAGCGGAACGGATGGATGAAGAAGGATGCAGAGCGTGGAATCCCATCCAGGCAGAGTGTCTGGATGCGTGTCGATCAGACAGCACTCAGCTCCAGCTCTTCCAGTTGCTCGGCTTCGCGCGCATGGGCCAGGGCCTGCAGCACGTCGGCCAGGTCGCCTTCCATCACGTACAGCAGCTTGTACAGCGTGAGGTTGATGCGGTGGTCCGTCAGCCGCCCCTGCGGAAAGTTGTACGTGCGGATGCGGTCGCTGCGGTCGCCGCTGCCGATCAGGCCCTTGCGCAGCGCGGCCTCCTTGGCGGCGCGCTCGCTGCGGTCCTTTTCTTGAATCCGCGCCTGCAGCACCTGCAGCGCCTTGGCCTTGTTGGCGTGCTGGCTGCGGCCGTCCTGGCACTCGGCCACGATGCCGGTGGGCAAGTGCACCACGCGCACGGCCGAATCCGTCTTGTTGATGTGCTGGCCGCCCGCGCCCGATGCGCGGAAGGTGTCGATGCGCAGGTCGGCCGGGTTGAGCTTGATGGCCTCGTGCTCGTCCGGCTCGGGCATCACGGCCACGGTGCAGGCGCTGGTGTGGATGCGGCCCTGCGTTTCGGTGGCGGGCACGCGCTGCACGCGGTGGCCGCCGGATTCGAACTTGAGCGCGCCGTATACGTGGTCCCCCTCGATGCGCAACACGATCTCCTTGTAGCCGCCCAGCTCGGCCGCGTTCTCGCTCACCACCTCCACCTTCCAGCCCACGTTGGCGGCGTAGCGGGTGTACATGCGCGTGAGGTCGCCCGCGAACAGGGCCGACTCGTCGCCGCCCGTGCCCGCGCGGATTTCGACGAAGGCGTTGCGCGCGTCGTCCGGGTCCTTGGGCAACAGCAGGCGCTGCAGTTCGTCTGCGAGTTGCAGCAGTTCGGCTTCGGCCCCGGTGATTTCTTCCTGCGCCATCTCGGCCATGTCGGGGTCGGCCAGCATCTCGCGTGCGCCGGCCAGGTCGGCCTCGCGCTGCTGGTAGCGGGCGTAGCGGCCGGCGATCTGCGTGACTTCGGCATGCTCGCGCGAGATGGTGCGGTACTGCGCCATGTCGCTCATGATGTCCTCGCGCGAGAGCAGGAAGTCGAGTTCGCCCAGGCGCTGCGCGTAGCGCTCCAGCTGGCTTCGGAGAAAGGGTTTCATGCGAGGAAAGTAAAAATGGGTTTGCTACTGATTTTGTAGCTGCGGGCGATTGTCTATCAAGCGCTGAGGGCCGATTGGACTTGCAATCGGGGCGGGCTGTGCAGCGGGCGAGCGCCGCTACAACCCGTGCGGCGGCTTGGCTTGCGAGCGCAGGAACAGGCGCGAGACGGTCTGGGCCGTCTGGGCGCGCACCTCGGCGTCACCCGCCCGCAGCTCGGCCAGGGTGCCGTGCAGCATCTTTTGCGTGAGGCCGCGCGACAGCGCCTCCAGCACGGCGTCCACGTCCTCGCCCTTGGCCAGCAGCCTCTTGGCGCGTGCGATCTCCAGCGCGCGCCATTCGTCGGTCTGGGCGTTGAGCTGCTGGATCAGCGGCACCACGCCACCGGCCTCGCCCACGGGGCTGCGCAGCTCCATCCAGTGCATGAAGCTCTGCACGCCCGCGTCGATGATGGCCTCGGCCTGCGCCACGGCGGCCTGGCGGTTGGCCTGCGCCGTCTGCACCACGCTGGCCAGGTCGTCCACGGTGTACAGGTACACGTCGCCCAGGGCCTTGACCTCGGGCTCGATGTCGCGCGGCACGGCCAGGTCGACCATGAACATGGGGCGGTGGCGGCGCTTCTTGAGGGCGCGCTCCACGGCGCCCAGGCCGATGATGGGCAGGCTGCTGGCAGTGCAGCTGATGACGGCGTCGAACTCGTGCAGGCGCTCGGGCAGGTCGGCCAGGCGCATCACCTCGCCGCCGAAGCGGGTGGCGAGCTTTTCGCCGCGCTCCAGAGTGCGATTGGCAATGGCGATCTGCTTGGGGTTCTTGGCCGCGAAGTGCGTGGCGCACAGCTCGATCATCTCGCCCGCGCCCACGAACAGCACGCGGATCTTGGAGAGGTCTTCGAACAGCTGGCTGGCCAGCCGCACCGACGCGGCCGCCATGCTGATGCTGTGCGCGCCGATCTCGGTGCTGGTGCGCACCTCCTTCGCGACGGCAAAGCTGCGCTGGAACAGCTGGTTGAGCGTGGTGCCCAACGCGCCGGCGGTTTCGGCGGCGCGCACGGCGTCCTTCATCTGGCCCAGGATCTGCGCCTCGCCCAGCACCATCGAGTCGAGCCCGCTGGCCACGCGGAAGGCGTGGCGCGCGACCAGGCTGTCTTCCAGCGTGTAGGAGTGCGATCGCAGCAGCGCGGGGCTCACGCCGCCGCTTTGCGCCAGCCAGCCCAGCGTGTGGTCCAGCGCCGGGCCGGGCGTGGAGGTGGGGGCGGCGCAATAAATTTCGGTGCGGTTGCAGGTGGAGATGATGGCGGTCTCGACCCCCGGATGGCGGCTCGTGCCGCCCAGCGACTGGCGCAGGCCCTGCAGCGTGGGCTCGATCTGGTCGAGCGCGAACGCGAACCGGCCGCGCAGGTCGAGGGGCGCGGTGGTGTGGTTGATCCCGAGGGCCCAGACTGCCATAGCCGCCAATTATAAAATTGTTGGCTGGTGTAAGCAGCCTTGCTTGCCAAAGCCTTGATTTGGGTCAATTCCATGGGTCCCCTCGACATCTTCAACCACACGCTCAACTTCATGGCCCCGGCCGCTGCCGTGGCCCTGCTGCTGGTGCTGTGCGGCCGCCTGTTCGGTGCCAAGGGGACGGTGGCCATGGCCGGATGGCGCCAGTTCGCTGTTGTTTTCGGGGTCGGCCTCGTGGTGCTGGGCGGCGGCCTGCTGGTGTGGGGCCGCGACGGAAAAATGCTGACCTATGCCGCGCTGGTGGTGGGTTGCGCGACCACGCAGTGGGTGCTGCTGCGCGGTTGGCGCTAAGGGCGCTCGCTTGGGGGCGCGGTCAGCCCAGCCTGTGCCGTGTCTGCAGCAGTCCCAGGCCCAGTGCGATGAAGGTTGCGCCCACGAAGCGGTTGAACAGCTTGGCGTGCGCCACGACGTGGCCCTTCACCAGCGCGATCAGCGCCACGTAGAACGCGTGCGACACCAGCGCCCAGATGGCGAAAGTCGTGGTCAACAGCAGGTACTGCATCCACAGCGGCTCGCCGGGCACGATGAACTGCGGAAACAGGGCCGAGAAGAACAGGATGGCCTTGGGGTTGGTCAGCGACACGCCCAGGCCTTGTGCCAGCAGTTGCCAGTTCTTGCGCTCTCGCCGCTCCACAGGCGCCATGCCCGCATCGTTGCCGATCAGCGGGTCCTTGCTGCGCCAGCGCTTGATACCCAGCCAGATCAGGTACATCGCACCGACCACTTTCATGACCAGAAACGCATCCGCCGACAGGCTCAGAATGGTCCCCATGCCGATCATCGCCAGCCCCGAGACGGCGAAGATCCCGATCACGCTGCCCAGTGAGCTGAACACCGTCCGCCTTGGCCCGACGTCGACCGAGTTCGATACCGCCAGCAGCACGGCCGGGCCGGGCGTAAAACACATCAGCAGCGAGACGCCGCAAAACAGGAGCCAGTGGGCGAAGGTCATGGTGAGGGTGTTTCAGTGGCTGCGGACAGAGCGGTTTTTGGGGACGAGCGGGCAGCCCTTGCAACGGGTCGCTTGCGGGTAACACCCCGTGCCAGCCCCTGAAAGCCAGCCTAAGCTGCAAGCTTTCTGTTCAGCAATCCCAATAAGGAGATCTTCGCATGCGCCTGCGCACCTGCCTGGCTGTCGCCGCCCTGGCCTTTTTGTCGTCCGCAGCCGCCCTGGCCCAGGGCTTCCCGTCCAAGCCGATCCGCATCGTGGTGGGCTTTCCGGCCGGCGGGCCCCTCGACCAGCACGCGCGGTTGCTCACCGACAAGCTGCAGGCCGTGCTGGGCCAGCCGGTGCTGGTCGACTACAAGGCTGGCGCGGGCGGCACGGTGGGCGCGCAGGACGTGATGAAGGCCCCGCCGGACGGCCACACGCTCATGCTGGCCAACACCGGCGTGATGGTGATCAACCCGGCGCTGTACAGCCGCCTGCCGTACGCCACGCTCAAGGACTTCACGCCCATCGCGCGCACCGCCATGCAGCCGCTGGCGCTGCTGGTCAACACCAACGTGCCCGCCAAGAACCTGCAGGAGTTCATGGCGTACGCCAAGTCGCGCCCGGGGCAGGTCAACTTCGGCTCGGCGGGCAATGGCGGCATCAGCCACCTGGTGCCCGAGATGTTCAAGACCGCCACGGGCCTCTTCATGGTGCACATCCCCTACCGCGGAAGCGCACCGGCGTTCACCGACCTGATCGGCGGCCAGGTGCAGTTCATGGCAGAGAGCATTCCGCAGGCCGCGTCGTACCACAAGCAGGGCAAGGTGCGCGCCCTGGCCGTGACCAGCCGCGAGCGCAACCCCGCGCTGCCCGAGGTGCCCACGGTGATCGAAAGCGGCATCAAGGGCTTCGAGGTCGTGGGCTTCTACGGCTTTCTCGCCCCGGCCGGTACGCCCAAGGACGTGGTGGCCAAGCTCAGCGACGCGTTCGGCCAGGTGATGCAGTCGCCGGACGTGAAGAACCGCATGGTGAGCCAGGGCGCCGACCCGGCATTTTTGGGCTCGGAGGACTTTGCGAAGTTCCTGGCGAGTGAAATGCCGCGCTGGGCGGATGCGGTGAAGAAGTCCGGGGCGAAGCTGGATTAGGCAGAGGCCGTGGGGTCGTGCGTCCGCATCCCCATCCCCATCCCCATCCCCATCCGTTCACGCTGAGCCTGTCGAAGCGCAGCACCAAGCCTCAGCCAAACCCAGCTCTCCCAGCGTGTGATGTGGATGAATAAAAGCCTTCTACCGCGCACCCAGCAAGCGCAATTAGCTATGAATAACGTAGCACCTACCCCGGCGCACCCTGCTGCGGCTGCGGCACGCTGACCGTCGACAACGGGCCCGCAGCCGCCACCGGCGCATACGGCGCCACTGCCGTCGTGGCCGGTGGCGACAGCGCCAGCCCTGCGTCGCGCAGCGCGGCGAGGATGGTGAACAGCAGATCGCTGCGCACGCCGCCCGCGTTGCGCGGGTTGCTCACATAGCCGATGGCCAGAAAGGTCAGCGTGCCGTTCAGGATGCCTTCGAGCTGCACGATGGGCTCGGGGTTGTCCAGCACGCCCTCGTGCTCTTCAAAGGCTTTGAGGATCAGGTCGCGCATGCGCGCGGCGTCCGTGTCCAGCGGGGCGGGCAGGCGCAGCAGCACCCGGCCCGGCGCGCCGGCCAGCGTCATGTTGCGCACGGTCTTGGTGATGAACTCCGAGTTGGGCACGATGACGGTGGAGCGGTCGCCCAGCTGGATCTCGGTGGCGCGCACGTTCACGCGGCGCACGTCGCCTTCGGTCTCGCCCAGCACCACCCAGTCGCCCACCTTCACCGGCCGCTCGGCCAGCAGGATCAGGCCCGAGATGAAGTTCTGCACGATGGCCTGCAGGCCGAAGCCGATGCCCACCGACAGCGCGCTGGCCACCCACGCGATGCGCTCCACGCTGATGCCCAGGCCCGCCAGCGCCACAGCGATCACCAGCACGCCGCCCACGTAGCCCAGCAGCGTGACGATGGAGCTGCGCATGCCCGGCTCGAGCGAGGTGTTGGGAAAGTAGCGGTCGCTCAGCCACCGCTTGAGCACGCGGATCATCACCAGCCCCGCCACCACCACCGCCAGCGCGGTCAGCAGCGCCTGCGGCGCCAGCGTGATGTCGCCCACCTTGAGGCTGTGGTCCACGGTGCTGCCCCGGCGAAAGACCTCGTCCAGCCCGGTGCCGAACGGCGCCATCAGCGCGATCACCATGTAGAAGAACAGCGCCACGCGCAGCACGCCCGACACCAGCACGGAGGCTTGGTCGAGAAGCTTGGCATCGAGCCCCAGGCCCTTGTGCAGCCGCTCGCCGAAGCCGCCCTTGGACGACAGCACGGCCTCGCACACGTCGTCCGCCAGCTGGAACAGGAGGTAGGTGGTGGCGAACACCACGCCCGTCCACAGCATCTGCCGCGTGAGCGTGCCGGCCAGCGCGACGTAGCCGAACACCACCAGCAGCACCGTGGCCAGCGTGGCCACGCCCGCCGCCGCCACCAGCAGGCCGACCCAGATCGGGCGCGGGGGCGCGTCGGCAGAGGCTGCGCTCGGGGCGCCGTCTGCCGCGGGGCCGCCGTCCTGCTGCGCCGCATCGGCCGCCACAGGCCCGCCGGGGCTGGCGCGCAGGTGGCGCAGCGCCAGGGCCACGATGGCCGAGAGCAGCAGCGCCGTGGCCGCGTGCACGGAGACCTCGGCCGCCAGACTGGCGCCCACGATGCCGTTGATCTCGTTCACCACGCCGCTGGCCGATGCCACGATGGCCACCGACCAGGGGTAGGGGCTCAGCCGCCGCGCCAGCTCGTCCGACAGGCCCGGCAGGCGCCAGGAGCTGCGCTTGCGCGCCAGCAACGCATGCCCCAGCCCGACGATGAAGGCCGCGAACACCGCCTGCCGCACGGTGGCCTGCGCCAGCGCCCGCAGGCGGTCGTTGAAGTTGCCGTCCACCTCCAGCCCCGTCCAGGCCAGCTGCGCCGCCATGCCGATGATGAGCACATAGACCAGCACCGAGGTCGATGCCAGCAGCGAGCGGCGCAGCCGCCCCGCCGGCAGCCGCGCGGGCGCCAGGCGCACCAGCACGCGCTCGGCCAGCCAGGTGCCGGCCACGGCCAGCAGCACGGCGCCGATGAGGCTCAGCCAGAAGACCGAGCGGTGGTCCGGGGCCAGGGCCACGGCGGTCGCGTCGCGCAGGTCGTTGCCCAGCAGCTGCAGCCGGGCCAGGTCGCCGGGCGCGGCGTTGCGCAGCGCGCGCCAGAAGGTGCTGCCCAGCGGTGAATCGGTGCGCGTGGTCAGGGCGGCCTGGAACTGCTCGCGCCGCTGGCGCAGCAGCTCGGTGCCGCGCTGCTCGGCATCCACGCTGATGAGGCGCGCGAGCTTGAGATCACCGTCCACCACCGCGCGCTGCTTGCCCAGGCTGGCGCGTTGCTCGGCCACGTCCGGGGCGTCGGGCGTGGCGCCTTTCTCGGGCGCGGGGCCCAGGCCCGACAGGCGCGAGTCGATGTCGGCCAGCTCTTCGGTGCGGCGGGTGGTCAATTGCTCCGCCGCCTTGCCGATGGCGTTGACGTCGGACAGCAGCTTGCGCCCGTCGTCCTCTTCGCCCAGCTTTTGCGGTATGGCGTCGAGCTGCCGGCGCAGTTCGTCCACCGTGGGCAGCGGTACCTCTGCCGCGGCCGGTTTGCTGGCGGTGGTGGCGGCCGCGGGGGCGGCTTTGGTCTGTCCCTGCGCGTTGGCGGTGGTGGCGGCAGTGCCCATCGCGCCCGCCAGGCACAGCATGGCGATCAGGCGGGGCAGGCACCAGCGCCAGACAGCGGCCCGGCGTTGGTGGGCGGGTGACGCGCCGTGCGGCCGCGTCGGCTCGGCGGCCGTCGTCGTCGTCGTCATCGTCGTCATCGTCGCGGTGGGGTGTGGGGTGGTGGCAGCGGCAGCGCGCGGGCGAAGGGTGGCCGCAGCGGCACGGCGCAGGAAAAGCAGTGGCATCCGCCGATTGTCGGCGGCAGGCGGTGCAGCGGGGTTAACAAACTGTAGGCCGCCGCCAAAGCTGCCCGTGGGCCAGGGCCGCAGCGGGCCCGGCCACACCGTGGCGCCGAACGGGAAAAGCGATCAGCCCGCCGGGCTGAACAGGTCCACCCGGTCGGTGATGATGCCGTCGGTGCCCAGGTCGATCAGGCGCTGCGCGGCCCAGTCGTCGTTGACGGTGTAGCTCAGCGTGCGCAGGCCAGAGGCCTTTACCTGGGCCACCAGGGCGCGGTCCCACAGCGCGTGGTTGCACACGATGGCCACGCAGCCCAGGTCACGGGCCACGTCGAAGCAGCCGTCCCACAGCGTGTCGAGCAGCAGCGCGCGCGGGATGTGCGGCGCGGTGGCGCGGGCGCCAGCCAGAGCCTCGGGCTTGAAGGACGAGAACAGCGGCTGCACGGCCTGGCCCTGCCAGAGGCGCGCCGACAGCTCGCCGACCACCTGCCCGGTCTTTTCTTCGAGCCCGGGCGTGGGCTTGATCTCGATGTTGAGGAAGTAGCCGTTGGCGATGCAGTACCGGGCCAGGTTCTCCAGCGTGGGCAGCGGCTCGCCCGCGTGTGCGCGTGAATGCCAGCCGCCCGCATCGAGCTGGGCCAGTGCACTCCACGGCAGGTCGCCACCGGTGCCGTGGCCATTGGTGGTGCGCTCCAGCGTGGCGTCGTGCATGAGGAACGGCACGCCGTCGGCGCTGAGCTTGGCATCGCACTCGAACATGCGGTAGCCGTGCTGCGCGCCCAGGCGGAATGCCGCCAGCGTGTTCTCGGGTGCCAGCTTGCCGGCGCCGCGGTGGGCGATCCAGCGGGGGTAGGGCCAGGGGGTGGTCATCGTCGTAGGGGCGGGTGGTGGACGTGGCGATTGGCGGTGCGCGGCGCGCTGGTGCGGAGCCTTGCGCGGGCGCCGGGACTTGGGGCGCTTCCCTTGCGGCAACCCCATGGGCCGCAAAAAGGAGAGGGCGGCTGAACGTCTGCGCGGCCACAAGGCAGGCCGCGCAGACGTTCAGGGGCGCATCACGGAATGCGTTTTCCGGTGGTGGCGTCGAACGCGTGCAGGCGGTCGGCGCGGGGCTGCACGTGGATCACCGAGTCGGGGGCGGGCGAGTGCGTGCCTTCTTCCACCCGCACGATGATCTGCTCGCCGTTGATGCGGCCGTAGATCAGGCGTTCGGCGCCCAGCAGCTCCACGGTTTCGACCTTGACCTCCCAGCCGTCGCTGCGCACGTCCAGGTGCTCGGGGCGGATGCCGAGGATCGTGCCGGGCGCGGCGCTCGGGGCGTTCTTGAGCAGGTTCATCGGCGGCGAGCCGATGAAGCTGGCCACGAAGGTCGAAGCGGGCGTGTGGTAGACCTCTTCGGGCGTGCCGAACTGCTCCATGTTGCCGGCGTTCATCACGATCATGCGCTCGGCCAGCGTCATGGCCTCGACCTGGTCGTGGGTCACGAACAGGCTGGTGATGCCCAGCTCGCGGTGCAGCTTCTGGATTTCCAGGCGCGTCTGTGCGCGCAGCTTGGCGTCCAGGTTGGACAGCGGCTCGTCGAACAGGAACACCTGGGGCTGGCGCACGATGGCGCGGCCCATGGCCACGCGCTGGCGCTGGCCGCCCGACAGCTCGCGCGGCTTGCGCTCGAGCAGGTGGCCCAGCTCCAGGATCTTGGCGGCCTTGTCCACGCGCGCCTTGATCTCTTCCTTGGGCACCTTGGCAATCTTCAGGCCATAGGCCATGTTCTCGAAGTTCGTCATGTGCGGGTACAGCGCGTAGTTCTGGAACACCATCGCGATGTCGCGCTGGGCGGGTTCCAGGTCGTTCACGACGCGGTCGCCGATGCGCAGCTCGCCGCCGGAGATTTCTTCCAGGCCCGCGACCATGCGCAGCAGGGTGGACTTGCCGCAGCCCGAGGGGCCGACGATCACGATGAATTCACCGTCCTTGACCTCGGCGTTCACGCCGTGGATGACCTGGTTGGCCTTGGGGCCGGTGCCGTAGCGCTTGACGATGTTGCGAAGGGATATGGATGCCATTTTGCTATTGAATTGGTAGCTGCTAGCGCAGATGTATGAAGCGGTAGGGGCTGTTTTGTCTTTACTTTTCGGTGTCCACGAGGCCCTTGACGAACCAGCGCTGCATCACCACGACCACGAAGGCGGGGGGCAGCATGGCCAGGAGGGCGGTGGCCATCACGATGTTCCATTCATTGCCCGCGTCGCCGCCGGCCAGCATCCGCTTGATGCCGATCACCACGGGGTACATGTCTTCGGACGTGGTCACGAGCAGCGGCCACAGGTACTGGTTCCAGCCGTAGATGAACTGGATCACGAACAGCGCGGCGATCGACGTGCGCGACAGCGGCACCAGGATGTCCTTGAAGAAGCGCATGGGGCCTGCGCCGTCCACGCGGGCGGCCTCGACCAGCTCGTCGGGCACCGTGAGGAAGAACTGCCGGAACAGGAACGTGGCCGTGGCCGACGCGATCAGCGGCACCGTGAGGCCCGCATAGCTGTTGAGCATGCCCAGATCCGACACCACCTGGTAGGTGGGGCCGATGCGCACTTCCACCGGCAGCATCAGCGTGATGAAGATCAGCCAGAAGCAGATGCCCTTGAACGGGAAGCGGAAGTACACGATGGCGAACGCCGACAGCAGCGAGATCGCGATCTTGCCCACGGTGATGACCATGGCGGTGACGAAGCTCACCCACATCATGCGTGCCACGGGCGCGGTGGAGCCCGCGCCAGAGCCGCCGCCGAACAGGGCGTCGTGGTAGGTCTGCCAGAAGTTGCCGCCGGGCACCATGGGCATGGGCACCTGCACGATGTCCTGCGCGGTGTGGGTGGAGGCCACGAAGGCCAGGTACAGCGGGAAGCCGACGATGATCACGCCCAGCACCATGATGAGGTGCGAGAACGCGGTGAGGTAAGGGCTGCGTTCAACCATTTCAGTACTGCACTTTCTTCTCGACGTAGCGGAATTGGATCACCGTGAGAACCACCACGATGACCATCAGCACCACCGACTGCGCGGCCGATCCGCCCATGTCCATGGACTTGAATCCGTCGTGGTACACCTTGTAGACCAGGATCGCGGTGTCGCGCCCCGGGCCGCCCTGCGTGGTCGAATCCACGATGGCGAAGGTGTCGAAGAAGGCATACACCACGTTGATCACCAGCAGGAAGAACGTGGTGGGTGACAGCAGCGGGAACTGGATGCTCCAGAACCGGCGCCAGGGGCCGGCACCGTCGATCGAAGCCGCTTCGATCAGCGACTTGGGGATGGACTGCAGGCCCGCGAGGAAGAACAGGAAGTTGTAGGAGATCTGCTTCCACACCGCGGCGATCACGATCAGCGTCATCGCATGGTCGGAGTTGAGCATGTGGTTCCAGTTGAACCCCGACTGGCGCAGCATGTACGCCACCACGCCCAGCGAGGGCGAGAACATGAACATCCACAGCACGCCGGCCACGGCGGGTGCCACGGCGTAGGGCAGCAGCAGCGCCGTCTTGTAGACGAGCGCGCCCTTGATGATGCGGTCGGCAAAGATCGCCAGCATCAGCGACAGGCCGATGCCCACCACCGCCACCAGGATCGAGAAGAACGCCGTGGTCTTGAACGATGCGAGGTAGCCCGGGTCTTCGAACAGGTTCTTGAAGTTGTCGAAGCCCACCCATTCCGTGGACATGCCGAAGCTGTCCTGCATCTGGAACGATTGCACCAGGGCCTGGCCGGCTGGCCAGAAGAAGAAGACGCTGATGATGGCCAGCTGGGGTGCTATGAGCACCCAGGGCAGCCATGCGGAGCGAAAAAGAACGCGTTTTTCCATGTCCAGACTCTTAAAAATTCCCCCCGCGCTCCACCGCCGCTCTTGGGGGGCTGCCCTGTTACCGGGCAGATTCTTGCCGCGGGAAGCCCTGCCGGCAAAAAAGACAACCCGCCGCCCGGCAAACCGCTTGGGTTGGCAGGGGTGGCGGGCTTTCGATGCCGCCCCGGCCACAGCGGCCGGAGGGCATCAGCATGCGCTCGATGAACGCTTACTTGTTGGCGCGTGCGAAGCGGGCCAGTTGCTCGTTGCCGCGGGTCACGGCCGTGTCCAGCGCTTCCTTGGGCGACTTCTTGCCCGACCAGATCTGTTCGGTTTCCTCGTCGATGATGGTGCGGATCTGCGAGAAATTGCCCAGGCGGATGCCGCGCGACTTGTCGGTGGCCTTGCGGATCATCTGCGTCACGGCCACGTCGGTGCCGGGGTTCTTTTCATAGAAGCCCGATGCCTCGGTCAGCTTGTACGCAGCGGTCGTCACGGGCAGGTAGCCCGTGCGCTGGTGGCTGGCGGCCTGCACCTTGGTATCGTTCAGGAAGTTCAGGAAGTCGGCGACGCCCTTGTACTCCTCGGCCTTCTTGCCGGACATGATCCACAGGCTGGCGCCACCGATGGCGGTGTTCTGGGGCGCACCCTTCACATCGGCGTAGTAGGGCAGTGCCGAGATGCCGTAGGCGAACTTGGCTTCCTTGGCCACGCGGGCGTACAGGCCCGACGAGCCGGTGATCATGGCGCACTCGCCCGATGGGAAGGACGCGTCCGGCGCGTTGCCGCGGCCCTTGTAGACGAAGCTGCCGTCCTTGGAGGCCTTGGCCAGGTTCTCGAAGTGGCGCACGTGCAGCGGGGTGTTGATTTCCAGCTTGGCGTCGTTGCCGTCAAAGCCGTTGTTCTTGGAGGCGAACAGCGTGTTGTGCCACAGCGAGAAGCTTTCCAGCTGCGTCCAGCTGATCCAGCTGGTGGTCAGCGGGCAGCTGTGGCCGCTGGCCTTGAGCTTGGTCGCGGCAGCGAACACTTCGGGCCAGGTCTTGGGGGCCTTTTCAGGGTCCAGGCCGGCCTTCTTGAAGGCGTCCTTGTTGTAGTAGAAGATGGTGGTGGAGCTGTTGAGCGGGTAGCTCAGCATCTGGCCGTTGGGCGCGGTGTAGTAGCCGGCCACGGCCGACACGTACTGCGTGGGGTCGAACTTGAAGCCGCCGTCGTTGAGCACCTTGGCGGCGGGCATGATGGCGCCCTTGCTGGCCATCATGGTGGCGGTACCCACTTCATAGACCTGCAGGATGTGGGGGGCGTTGCCTGCGCGGAACGCGGCGATGGCACCCGTCATCGATTCGTCATACGTGCCCTTGTAGGTGGGCACGACCTTGAACTTGGTCTGGCTGGCGTTGTACTGCTTGGCCAGGTCGTTGACCCAGTCGCCGAGCGCTGCGCTCATCGAGTGCCACCACTGGATCTCGACCGGTGCCTGAGCCTGGGCTTGTGCAGGCAGGCACGCCGACATGGCGATGGCAGCGCAGACCGCCAGATGCTTCGTTTGCATGAATATGTCCTCTGAAAATGACGAAAAACACAAGGGTCGAATGCTATGCAGCCCATGTGTCATTGATATGTCGTTGTCGCATGACCGCAGTCCGTGCAACAACCGGGAAACCCCTTGGGGATGCCCGTAAGGGATGCGATTGTGACTCTTTTGTGACAATGTGCGACGCATTTGCCGAGGCTTGCAAGGTTTTGTGCGATGCACCATGCTGCGGGTCACGTTCCGGCGGCTCCCGCACCGGTTCGTTCGCGCCGCAAACGCGCCGGGTTTCTTTTCTCCACACCCTTTCTTCTTATCGCCATGGCTACCAATTCGCTGGACAAGAACAAGATCAAATTTCTGCTGCTCGAGGGCATCCACGCTTCCGCCGTGGACGTGATCCGGGCTGCGGGCTACACCCAGATCGAAACCGTGTCCGGCGCGCTGCCCGATGAGGAACTCAAGCGCAAGATCGCCGACGTGCACTTCCTGGGCATTCGCTCGCGCACGCAGCTGACCGAAGAGGTGTTCTCGCATGCGCAAAAGCTGGTGGCCGTGGGTTGCTTTTGCATCGGCACCAACCAGGTCAACCTCAACGCGGCGCGTGAGCGCGGCATCGCGGTGTTCAATGCGCCGTACTCCAACACCCGCTCCGTGGCCGAGCTGGTGCTGGCCGAAGCCATCTTGCTGCTGCGCGGCATTCCCGAGAAGAACGCCGTGGCGCACCGCGGCGGCTGGCTCAAGTCGGCCGAGAACGCCTACGAGATCCGTGGCAAGACGCTGGGCATCGTGGGCTACGGCTCCATCGGCACGCAGCTGTCGGTGCTGGCCGAGGCACTGGGCATGCACGTGGCGTTCTTCGACGTGGTCAACAAGCTGCCCCTGGGCAATGCCCGCCAGGTGCACCACCTGCACGACCTGCTGGGCCAAAGCGACATCGTGAGCCTGCACGTACCCGAGCTGCCATCGACCGAAGGCATGATCGGCCCGGCCGAGATCGCGGCCCTCAAGCCCGGCGCCATCCTCATCAACGCGGCCCGCGGCACGGTGGTGGATATCGACGCCCTGGCCGACGCGCTCAAGGCCAAGAAGCTGCTGGGCGCGGCCATTGACGTGTTCCCGGTCGAGCCGCGCACCAACAAGGACGAGTTCCAGTCGCCCCTGCGCGGCCTGGACAACGTGATCCTCACCCCGCACGTCGGCGGCTCCACCATGGAAGCCCAGGCCAACATCGGCCTCGAAGTGGCCGAAAAGCTGGTGAAGTACAGCGACAACGGCACCAGCACCTCGTCCGTCAACTTCCCCGAGGTGGCGCTGCCCGCCCACCCGGGCAAGCACCGCCTGCTGCACATCCACCGCAATGTGCCGGGCGTGCTGTCCGAGATCAACCGCATCTTCTCGGACAACGAGATCAACATCTCCGCCCAGTACCTGCAGACCAACGAAAAGATCGGCTACGTGGTGATCGACATCGATGCCGCGTCGTCGGACCTGGCGCTGGACAAGCTCGCACAGGTCACCGGCACCCTCAGGAGCCGGGTGCTGTTCTAACGAACCTCAGGGCCGTTCGCCGGCCCATTCGGGGTCATTGCCGCTATCGGCCCAAGCCGCGCACCGAGCCTCCCGGTGCGCGGCTTTTTTGTGGGTTGTCGTCTTGACGCTCCATGGGCCCACTGTGCGAAAAGACGGTGCGCCGCACAAAGTTCTGAAAAACAGGTTCGATTGAATTTGTTACACATCCAGCCGGCAATCCTGACCGTACTAGAGGGCAATGAGCCCTCTTTTTCCAAGGAAACACCTGAAATCCCGGTGTTCGTCTAAAATTCACAGTTTGATACAATTTTTTACAGCAAGGGTTGTTGAACATTGTTTGCAAAGCGAGCCGCGCGGTAGGTCTGTCGCTGGCAACAATGGCGGCCACGCCGGCGCTCACCGCTGCCGGCACCGTGTTTTCTACCCGCTGTCTCCACTTTTCGTCTGTATGTTCGGGAACCCGTTTCCTTCCCTGTCCCTGCCCGTTCGCCCTGCGTTCCACGCCGCCGTGGCCGCTGGTGCGATGGCCTGCGCGTTGGCGTATGCGGACACGGCCACGCCCGTACCGGTGGCCGAGTCCTACGACGCCTTGGTCCGGCGCGCCAGGACCGGAGACACCACCCCGGTGCTCGACTACCTGCGGCAAGAGCGGCTGGACCGTGCCGATGCTGCGCGCCTGGTGGCCGACTGGATCGATATCGCCGGCTGGGCCCGGCTGGACCAGGAAGTGGTGGATGTGTACCGCCGCCATGGCGCATCGCTCACGCTGCCGGTCAGTACCCTGGCGTCGGTGGCGCGCGCCCACCGCAACTTGCGGCAGTGGGACGACGCGCTGGCGCTGTATGCCCGCGCCTTGGCGCGCAGCCCGGATGACGCGGAGCTGCGCATGGGGGAGATCCACGTCCTGTCGGATGCGGGGCGCGATGCGGATGCGCGCACCCAGGCCGAAGCGCTGGTGGCCGAGACCCCGATGGTGGCGCGCCGCCGCCTGGCCCTGGCCTATGTGCACACGGCGGCGCGGCGCTTTCATGCGGCGCTGGCCGAGGCGAGCCGCGCGCGCTCGCTGGCACCCGACGATGCCGAAGTGCAGATGGCCTATGCCGACGCACTGCAGTCCGCCGGCCTGCCGGTGCAGGCGCAGGCCCTGGTGGACGCACAGCCCGCGCTCATGGGCGCGGCGCAGCAGCGCAGGCTGCAGGCCGACATCGGCGCGGAAATGGTGCGCCTGTCGTTCGCACCCGTGCGCAGCGAGAGTGAGCGCTTCGCAGTGGCCGACAAGGCCCTGGCGTTCTACGAGCAGGTGTTTGCCCGGTGGAGCGCCGACCCGCAGGCCGTGCGCGACCTGCAGCGCATGCGCATCGACCGCATCGGGGCGCTGACCGTGCGCAGCCGCATGGACACGGCGGTCGCCGAGTACGAGGCCCTGCGGCGCGATGGCGTGCCGGTGCCGGACTACGCCCTGCGCTGGGTGGCCGGCGCCTATCTGTACCTGCGGCAGGCGCAGGCCGCGCGCCTGCTGTATGCCGAGTTGCTCGAGCGCAGCCAGGCGGATCCGTCGGTCAGCTCCGGCGATGCCTCGGGCCTGTTCTATTCGCTGGTCGAGTCCGAGGCCATGGACGCCGCCGTGTCCCTGGCGGACGGCACGCAAAAGGCGTTTGCCGCCACCCCCGCAGGCCGCGCCGTCTGGGCCTCTGCGGCCATGGAGGCAGCGCAGGCGCACAGCTTTTCCGACGACACGCCCGAGGCGCAGCTGCGCCTCGAACGCATGGTGCAGCAGGCGCCGGGTCACCTCGGCGCGCGCATCGCGCTGGCGGGCGTCTACCGGGGCCGCGCCTGGCCGCGCCGGGCCGAGCAGGAGCTGAAACTGGTCGAAGCCATGGAGCCGCGCGCGCTGTCGCTGGAGCTGCAGCAGGGCTTCACCGCGATGGACCTGCAGGAGTGGAAGCAGGCGGACGCGCTGGCCGATGACGTGCTCGAACGCTATCCCGAAAACCTCCAGGTGCAGCGCCTGGACCGGACACGCCGGGTGTTTCGCATGCCCGAGCTGCGGGTGTCGGGTTACCGCGGCCTGTCGTCCAGCCCCAATCCCTCCACCGGCAACGGCGACTACGGCACCGACACCGTGCTCTACAGCGCGCCGGTGCGGGACGACTGGCGCCTGTTCGCCGGCTTCGGCTTTGGCAGCGGCGACTTCCGCGAAGGCCGCGGCGTGCACCGCAGCTACCGCGCCGGCGGCGAATGGCGGGTGCGCGACAACACCGTGGAGGGCGAAATCTCCACCCACAACTTCGGCTACGGGCAGCGCACCGGCCTGCGGCTGGAGGGGCGCCACGATCTCAGCGACCAGTGGCAGATCAGCGGCGCCGCGGAGCGCCTGTCGCGCGACACGCCGCTGCGCGCGCTGCGCAGCGACATCACCGCCGACAGCGTGACCGCCGCACTGCGCTGGCGCGCCAACGAGCGGCGCGACTGGAACGTGAGCGTGGGTGGGCTGGACTACTCGGACGGCAACCGCCGCCTGTCCGTCGGCGTGGCCGGCCGCGAGCGCATCTACACCCGCTACGGCGTGTACGCAGACCTGGTGATGGAGCTCTCGCACTCGCGCAACAGCCGGCCCGGCGGGCCGTACTTCGCGCCCGAGTCCGATGTCTTCCTGCTGCCCACGCTCGACGTGGCGCACGTGCTGTACCGCCACTACCAGCTGGAATGGCGCCAGCGCCTGCAGCTCGGCGTGGGGGCGTACGCCCAGCGCGGCTACGGCGTGGGCGAGGTCGCGACGCTGGGCTACGGGCAGCGCCTGCGCGTGAACGACACCCTGGAAATGGGGCTTTCCTTTTCCATCACCCGTCGCCCTTATGACGGCGTGGACGAGCGCATCCTGCGCACCGCGTTCGATCTTCTCTACAGGTTCTGAGAATGTTTCCGACAGTCTTCTCGCTCATCCGTCGCAGGGCCCGCATGCTGGGCGTGCTCGCATCCATGGCCGCATGCATGGTGGTGCTGCCGGCCTTCGCCGCAGACGCGCAGCCGTTCGTGCCCCCCAAGGCCCGGACCCTGCCCGAGGCGGAGCGCCCCTGGCCCGTCAACAGCTTCGTGACCGTGGCCTACCACGACGTGCAGGACGGCGAGGCCGATGCGCGCTACCTGGCCGTGCGCACCGACCGCCTCGTCGCGCACTTTGCGTGGCTGCGGCAAAACGGCTACCAGCCGGTGTCGGTGGACCAGATCCTGGCCGCACGCGACGGCGGCAAGCCCCTGCCGGCCAAAGCCGTGCTGCTGACCTTCGACGACGGATACCGCAGCTTCTATGACCGCGTGTTCCCCCTGCTCAAGGCCACCGGCTGGCCTGCGGTGCTGGCGCCCGTGGGGGAGTGGCTGGACGCGCCGGCCGACCAGCCGGTGGACTTCGGCGGCCTGCAGACGCCCCGCGAGCGCTTTGCCACCTGGGCCCAGGTGGGCGAGATGGCGGCATCGGGCCTGGTGGAAGTCGGTGCGCACACCGACCACCTGCACCACGGCATCGTGGCCAACCCCCAGGGCAACACGCAGCCCGCCGCCGCCACGCGCCGGTATGACCCGGCCACCGCGTCGTATGAGAACGACGAGGCCTTCCTGCGGCGCCTCGAGGCAGACGTGGCGGCCATCACCACCAAGATCCGCGATGTGACCGGCAAGGCCCCGCGGGTCTGGGTATGGCCGTATGGCGCCGCCAACGGCAGCGCACTGGCCGTCGTCAAGCGCCACGGCTACCAGATGGCGATGACGCTGGACGAGGGCATCGGCAGCACCGCAAGCCTGTTCAACACGCCGCGCGTGCTGGTCACCGGGGACCCGTCGGTCGATCAGTTCGCCTCCGCCGTCATCGCCACGCAGGAGCACCGGGTGCTGCGCGTGGCCCACGTCGACCTGGATTACCTCTACGACGCCGACCCCGCGCAGCAGGCACGCAACTTCGACCACCTGGTGCAGCGCGTGCAGGACCTGGGCGTGAACACGGTGTTCCTGCAGGCGTTTTCCGATGCGCAGGGCGACGGCACCGTGCACTCGGTGTACTTTCCCAACCGCTGGCTGCCCGTGCGCGCCGACCTGTTCAACCGCGTGGCCTGGCAGCTGCGCACCCGCACACGCGTGGCGGTGTACGCCTGGATGCCGGTGCTGGCCTTCGACCTGGACGCCGCGCTGCCCCGGGTGCAGCGGGTCAACGACAAGGGCGAGGCCACGCCGGACACGGGCCAGTACCGCCGCATGTCGCCGTTCGATCCCACGGTGCGCTCGCGCATCGCCGACCTGTATGAAGACCTGGCCCGTTCGGCCTGGTTCGACGGCGTGCTGTTCCACGACGATGCGTTGCTGTCCGACTTCGAGGACGCGAGCGCACCCGCGCTGGCGGCCTACCGCGCGGCGGGCCTGCCCGGCACCATCGCCGAGCTGCGCGCCGACCCCGCCACGTTGCGGCGCTGGACGCAGTTCAAGACTCGCGCGCTGACGGACTTCACGCTGGAGCTGGCAGGGCGTGTGCGCGCCATCCGCGGCCCGCAGGTCAAGACCGCGCGCAACATCTTCGCCATGCCCATGCTCAAGCCGGAGAGCGAAGCCTGGTTCGCGCAGAACCTGGACGACTTCCTCGCCTCGTACGACTGGACCGCGCCCATGGCCATGCCGTTCATGGAGAACGTCCCCGACGCCGATGCGGATGCCTGGCTGGACACGGTGGTGGATTCAATCCGCCGGCGACCCGGAGCGATGGACCGCACGGTCTTCGAGCTGCAGGCGGTGGACTGGCGCAACAGCCAGCCCGTGCCCGGCCAGCGGCTGGCGGGCTGGATGCGGCGGCTGCAGATGCGCGGCGCGCGCAGCTTCGGCTACTACCCCGACAACTTCATCACGGGCGTGCCGAGCGTCGAGCAGGTGCGGCCGGCCCTGTCCAACAGCGGGGCGTTGCAGCCATGAAGAGCCGCGTGCTTGCGCTGCTGGCGCTGTCGCTCATCGTCTGCGGTCCGCTGGCGCTGCAGATGCTGCTGTCCAGCGACGCGGTGCTGGACTTCGTGTTCCTCTACCCGCTGTTCATGTCGGGCATCTGGATCGCGGGCGGCCTGTACTACTGGATGCACTGGGAGCGCCACTGGGCCTGGGGGCCGGACGTGCCCGCGCCCGCGCTCAAGGGCGAGCCGCTGGTGTCCATCCTGGTGCCCTGCTACAACGAAGGCGACAACGCCGCCGAGACCCTGGGCGCGGCCCTGGCGCAGCGCTACCCGAACATCGAGGTCATCGCCATCAACGACGGTTCGCGCGACAACACGGGCGAGGTGCTCGATGCGCTGGCCGCGCAGCACCCGCGCCTGCGGGTGATCCACCTGGCGCAGAACCAGGGCAAGGCCATCGGCCTGCAGATGGGCGCCGCCGCCGCGCGCAGCGAGTACCTGGTGTGCATCGACGGCGATGCGCTGCTCGACCGCGACGCGGTCGCCTACCTGGTGGCGCCGCTCATCGACAACCCGCGCGTGGGCGCGGTGACCGGCAACCCGCGCATCCGCACCCGCTCCACCCTGGTGGGGCGCATCCAGGTGGGCGAGTTTTCTTCCATCATCGGGCTCATCAAGCGCACGCAGCGCGTGTACGGCCAGGTGTTCACCGTCTCGGGCGTGGTGGCGGCGTTCCGCCGGCGGGCGCTGGACGACGTGGGCTACTGGAGCCCGGACATGATCACCGAGGACATCGACATCAGCTGGAAGCTGCAAAAGCGCCACTGGTCCATATTCTTCGAGCCGCGTGCGCTGTGCTGGATCCTGATGCCCGAGACGCTGCGCGGCCTGTGGAAGCAGCGCCTGCGCTGGGCGCAGGGCGGTGCCGAGGTGTTCCTCAAGAACCTGCGTGGCATGTGGAACTGGCGCAACCGCCGCATGTGGCTGTTGATGCTGGAGTTCTGCATGTCCACGGGCTGGGCCTTCATGTTCGCGGTCACGGTGGTGCTGTACCTGCTGGGCAAGTTCGTCCACCTGCCGGGCAACCTGTTCGTGCCGCGGCTCATGCCGCCGTCGTTCACCGGGCTGGTGCTGACGGTGACCTGCCTGCTGCAGTTCACGGTGAGCGTGTCCATCGACCGGCGCTACGAATCGGGCATGCGCAGCACGCTGTACTGGATGATCTGGTACCCCGTGGTCTTCTGGCTGCTGAGCCTGTTCACCACCCTCGTGAGCTTTCCCAAGGTCATGCTCAAGACCCAGCGCGCGCGGGCCCGTTGGGTCAGCCCCGACCGCGGCATCGCCCGGCCTGCACCGCCATGAACGGCCCGCTCATCCACACCCGCCAGGGCCGGCTGCCCCGCCTGGTCGACGCGGCCGTGACCCTGGTGGCCTGGGCCGGCTTCCTGTTCCTGTTCTACCGGGGCGTCGCGGCCATGGTGCAGGTGCCGTCGCTCGATCTGACAGCGCGGTTCGATGCGCTGCGCTCCACGGTGGACACCTTGCTGTGGTACGGCGTCATCGCGGCCTTCAACGCTGCGGTGCTGGCCGGCTGGGCGCTGTACAACCAGATCCGCCGCAAGGTGGAGCGGCGCAGCGTGATCCCGGCGCTCGACGACAGCCAGCTGTCCGCCAGCTTCCATCTGACGCCGGAGCTTCTGCAGGCCATGCGCTCGAACCAGGTGATCGTGGTGCATAACGACGAGCACGGCGGCATTGCCGACGTCATGCCGCGGTGCGTTCCCGGCGCGTGGACGTCGTCTGCCACCGAGCAGACCATGGGTGCGACGGCGGTGGAAGCCAACCGGATTCCATGGCGCCAGACGGCGTGAATGCGGCAGGCAGCGGGGTGGCATAAAATCGCGGGCTCCCACGGTCCAGCGCATAGCGCTTCCCCAGGTCTACTTCATGAACGCCTTTACTGCGGTCGCCGCCCTGCACACCCAGGCCGCGGAACCTGCGCGCCTACGCGAGATTCCCTATAACTACACCTCGTTCTCCGACAGGGAGATCGTGATCCGGCTGCTGGGGTCTCCGTCCTGGGACCTGCTGGACCAGCTGCGCAAGGAGCGCCGCACCGGCCGGTCGGCCCGCATGCTGTACGAGGTGCTGGGCGATATCTGGGTGGTGCAGCGCAACCCTTACCTGCAGGACGACCTGCTGGACAACCCGGCCCGCCGCAAGCTGCTGGTGGACGCGCTGCAGCACCGCCTGGGCGAGGTCGACAAGCGCCGCACCCCCGCCGACGATGCCGGGCGCGACCGCCTGGTGGGCGAGCTGGTGGTGGCCGCGCGCCGTGCGGTGGCCGAATTCAACGCCACCTTCGAGCAGGCCGCGCAGCTGCGCCGCCAGATCCAGAAGACCCTGGGCCGCCTCACGGCCAAGGACAACATCAAGTTCGACGGCCTATCGCGCGTGAGCCACGTGACCGACGCCACCGACTGGCGCGTCGAATACCCGTTCGTGGTGCTCACGCCCGACACCGAGGTCGAGATGGCGGGCCTCGTCAAGGGCTGCATCGAACTGGGCCTGACCATCATCCCGCGCGGGGGCGGCACCGGCTACACCGGCGGCGCGATTCCGCTCACGTGGAAGAGCGTGGTCATCAACACCGAAAAGCTCGAAGCCATGACCGAGGTGGAGATGCGCCGCCTGCCGGGCATGGACAGCGAAGTCGGCACCGTGTGGACCGAGGCCGGCGTGGTCACCCAGCGCGTGGCCGACGCGGCCGAGCGCGCGGGCTTCGTGTTCGCGGTGGACCCCACCAGCGCCGAGGCCAGCTGCATCGGCGGCAACATCGCCATGAACGCGGGCGGCAAGAAGGCCGTGCTGTGGGGCACGGCGCTCGACAACCTGGCCAGCTGGCGCATGGTCACGCCCGACGCCCAGTGGCTCGAAGTGACCCGCCTGGACCACAACATGGGCAAGATCCATGACGCGGAGACGGCCACCTTCGAGCTGCAGTACTTCGAGGCCGACGGCAAGACGCCCGTGCGCACCGAGCGCCTGGCCATCCCGGGCAAGACCTTCCGCAAGGAGGGCCTGGGCAAGGACGTGACGGACAAGTTCCTGTCGGGCCTGCCCGGCATCCAGAAAGAGGGCTGCGACGGCCTCATCACCAGCGCGCGCTGGGTGGTGCACCGCATGCCCGAGCACACGCGCACCGTGTGCATGGAGTTCTTCGGCAACGCCAAGGATGCGGTGCCCAGCATCGTCGAGATCAAGGACTACATGTTCGCCGAGCAAAAGCGCAGTGGCGTGCTGCTCGCCGGCCTGGAACACCTGGACGACCGCTACCTGAAGGCCGTGGGCTACGCCACCAAGAGCAAGAAGGGCAACGGCGGCCTGCCCAAGATGGTGCTGATCGGCGACATCGCGGGCGACAACGCCGACGAGGTGGCGCGCGTGACCAGCGAGGTGGTGCGCATCGCCAACTCGCGCAGCGGCGAAGGCTTCATCGCCATCAGCGCCGACGCGCGCAAGAAGTTCTGGGCCGACCGCAAGAAGACGGCCGCCATCAGCCGCCACACCAACGCCTTCAAGATCAACGAAGACGTGGTGATTCCGCTGCCGCGCATGGCCGAGTACACCGACGGCATCGAGCGCATCAACATCGAGTTGAGCCTGCGCAACAAGATCAAGCTGTGCGACGCGCTGACCGAGTTCTTCGAGCGCGGCAACCTGCCGCTGGGCAAACACGACGCGGACGACGAAGTGCCATCGCCCGAGCTGCTGCAGGAGCGCGTGGCCCAGGCCATCGCCCTGGTGCAGGAGGTGCGTGCGCTGTGGCAAGGCTGGCTGCACGACGTCGAAGCGCTGTTCCCGCAACTGCAGGACCACACGCTGCGCGCGAGCTGGAAGACCCAGCTGCGTGCGCCGCTCTCGGGCATCTTCACCGGCGCGGCCTTCAAGCCCATCCTTCAGGAAGTCACCGCCATCCACCAGCGCGTGCTCAAGGGCCGCGTCTGGGTGGCCCTGCACATGCATGCGGGCGACGGCAACGTGCACACCAACCTGCCGGTCAACAGCGACGACTACGAGATGCTGCAGACCGCCCACGAGGCGGTGGAGCGCATCATGGTGCTGGCGCGCAGCCTGGACGGCGTGATCTCGGGCGAGCACGGCATCGGCATCACCAAGCTCGAATTCCTGACCGACGAAGAGCTGCTTCCGTTCGCGCAGTACAAACAGCGGGTGGACCCGGAAGGCCGGTTCAACAAGGGCAAGTTGCTACGAAATCAGGAGCTGCCAGCGCTTGCTGGACAAGCGGTAGGAGGCTATGCGGCTTCAAACCCCGTGCGCCACGCCGACCTGACCAACGCCTACACGCCGAGCTTCGGCCTCATGGGCCACGAGTCGCTGATCATGCAGCAGAGCGACATCGGCGCGATCGCCGATTCGGTCAAGGACTGCCTGCGCTGCGGCAAGTGCAAGCCCGTGTGCGCCACCCACGTGCCGCGCGCCAACCTGCTGTACAGCCCGCGCAACAAGATCCTGGCCACCTCGCTGCTGGTCGAGGCCTTCCTGTACGAGGAGCAGACGCGCCGCGGCGTGTCCATCAAGCACTGGCAGGAATTCGAGGACGTGGCCGACCACTGCACGGTGTGCCACAAGTGCGAGAGCCCCTGCCCGGTGAAGATCGACTTTGGCGACGTCACCATGAACATGCGCAACCTGCTGCGCAAGATGGGCAAGAAGAGCTTCCGTCCGGGCAATGCACTGGCGATGACCATGCTCAACGCCACCAACCCGGACACCATCAAGTTCATGCGCTCGGCCATGGTGGACGTAGGCTTCAAGGCCCAGCGCATGGCCGTGGACCTGCTGCGCAAGGTGGGCCGCAAGCAGACCGCCAAGCCGCCCGCCACGGTGGGCACTGCACCCGTCAAGGAGCAGGTGGTCCACTTCATCAACAAGAAGCTGCCCGGCGGCCTGCCCAAGAAGACGGCGCGCGCGCTGCTCGACATCGAGAACAAGGACTACGTGCCCATCATCCGCAACCCGGCCACCACCACGGCCGAGACGGAGGCGGTGTTCTACTTCCCCGGCTGCGGGTCCGAGCGTTTGTTCTCGCAGGTCGGCCTGGCCACCCAGGCCATGCTGTGGCATGCGGGTGTGCAGACGGTGCTGCCGCCGGGCTACCTGTGCTGCGGCTACCCGCAGCGCGGCAGCGGCCAGTTCGACAAGGCCGAGAAGATGATCACGGACAACCGTGTGCTCTTCCACCGTGTGGCCAACACGCTCAACTACTTGGACATCAAGACCGTGGTGGTCAGCTGCGGCACCTGCTACGACCAGCTGCAGGGCTACGAGTTCGGCAAGATCTTCCCAGGCAGCCGCATCATCGACATCCACGAGTATTTGCTGGAGAAGGGCATCACGCTGCAGGGCAAGGGCGCCTACCTGTACCACGAGCCCTGCCACAACCCGATGAAGCTCGGCGACTCGATGAAGACCGTGAAGGCGCTGGTGGGCGAGCAGGTCTTGAAGAGCGAGCGCTGCTGCGGCGAATCGGGCACGCTGGGCGTGACCCGGCCGGACGTGTCGACCCAGGTGCGTTTCCGCAAGGAAGAAGAAATCAGGAAGGGCGAAGCCAAGCTGCGCGAGGTCATGAAGGCCACCGGCGCGGGGCCGGGCGCCGTGGCCGCCCAGGACAACGTGAAGATCCTCACCAGCTGCCCCAGCTGCCTGCAGGGCCTGAACCGCTACCAGGACGACCTGAGCAACGGTTTGCTCGAGGCCGACTACATCGTGGTCGAGATGGCCCGCGAGATCCTGGGCGACAACTGGATGCCCGAGTACGTGCAGCGCGCCAACGGCGGCGGCATCGAGCGGGTACTCGTCTAGATGGCCACCGGCACTGCCTGCCCCCTGTGCGCCGAAGACGGTGGTGCACTGGTCTGGCGTGGTGCAAACCTGCGCGTGATCCGTGCCGACGAAGCCGGCTTCCCGGCGTTCTACCGCGTGGTGTGGAACGCGCACGTGGCCGAGTTCTCGGACCTGTCGGCCGCCGAGCGCGGCCACTGCATGGAGGCGGTGACGCGGGTCGAGCAGGCGCTGCGCCAGCATCTGGCGCCCACCAAGGTCAACATCGCGGCGCTGGGCAACATGGTGCCCCACCTGCATTGGCACGTGATCGCCCGTTTCGACTGGGACAGCCACTTTCCGTCGCCCGTGTGGGCTGCGGCGCAGCGGCCAAGCCCGGCGCAGCAGGAAGGCGGTGTGCGGGAGCGCCTGCCGCAGGTCGAAGACACGATGCGCCAGTCGCTGGGCCCGCTCGCGCTGCCTTGACGCGGCCCGTGGTTGACCCTGCCTGCAGCGTGCACCGCTGCAGCACACCACAATCCACACCACCACAGTTTTCTCACAGGGGATATCCATGTCAGGTTTGAAAGCGGGCGCGCCCACGCCGCAGGCGATCACGGTGCACGAGGCTTCGCGGGTGCTGGAGGTCGGGTTCTCCGACGGCGCCACGTTCCGCATCCCGTTCGAGCTGATGCGCGTGTACTCGCCCTCGGCCGAAGTGCAGGGCCACGGGCCCGGGCAGGAAGTGCTGCAGACCGGCAAGCGCGGCGTGGCGCTGGTCAACCTGGAGCCCGTGGGCAACTACGCGGTCAAGCCCACGTTCTCGGACGGCCACGACAGCGGCATCTTCACCTGGGACTACCTCTACGAGCTGGGCCAGAAGCAGGACGCGCTGTGGACGCAGTACACCGAGCGCCTGGCCGCTGCCGGCGTGGACCGCGATGCGCCGATGGCGCCCAAGGGTGGTGCAGGCGGCCATGCCTGCGGCAGCCACTGACGGGCAGGCCACAAGCCCTTGTCGACCGATGTGCTATTGAAAAGAGAGCTGCTGGCGCAACATGGGCGAGCGGTAGCGGCTGTTTTCTCTTCGATGGCGTTGTCCTAATTGCGACACAAGCCCCATTTCAGTGCGGGGTTGTCGCTGTACCTCTGGCGCTTGCGCGCCTAGCATGAATCTTATGAGCACCACACATTTTGGTTTTCAGTCGGTCGACGAGCAGGAAAAGGCGCGTCGTGTGCGCGGCGTGTTCGACTCGGTCGCCTCCAAATACGATGTGATGAACGACCTCATGTCGGCCGGCCTGCACCGCGCCTGGAAGGCCTACACCGTGATGGTGGCCAACCTGCGCGAAGGCAGCCAGGTGCTGGACATCGCGGGCGGCACGGGCGACCTGGCGCTGGCTTTCTCGAAGAAGGTGGGCGCCACCGGCCGCGTGGTGCACACCGACATCAACGAAGCCATGCTGCGCGTGGGGCGCGACCGCCTCATCGATGCGGGCGTGGTGCTGCCCACGATGGTGTGCGACGCCGAGAAGCTGCCGTTCCCGGACGCGCATTTCGACGTGGTGAGCGTGGCCTTCGGCCTGCGCAACATGACGCACAAGGACCAGGCGATTGCCGAGATGTGCCGCGTGCTCAAGCCCGGCGGCAAGCTGCTGGTGCTCGAGTTCTCCAAGGTGGCCAAGCCGCTGGAGAAGGCGTACGACTGGTATTCGTTCAAGGTGCTGCCCCAACTGGGCAAGCTGGTGGCCGGCGACGACGCGAGCTACCGGTATCTGGCTGAATCGATCCGCATGCATCCGGGCCAGGAAGAACTCAAAAGCCTCATGCAAAAAAATGGCTTTGGGCATGTGGACTATCACAACATGACAGGGGGCATCGTCGCCTTGCATGTTGGAATCAAGTGCTGAGTGCTTCACTCGGCGATTAACGGAGACGGAGAATTCATGATGAAACTGTGGTCTGTGGTGTTGGTGGCGATGCTGGCGTTTGCGCACGCGGACGCTGACGCCCGGCGTATGGGTGGTGGCAAGTCGGTGGGCAAGCAGTCCAGCAATGTGACGCAGCGCGAGTCGGCAACGCCGCCCGCGACGCCTGGCGCACCGGCGCAGAACGCGACCAACGCAGCGGCTGCCAAGCCGGCTGCAGCGGGCGCTGCACCTGCCGCAGCGGCAGCCAAGAAGCCCTGGGGCGCCATGCTCGGTGGCCTGGCCGCCGGCCTGGGCCTGGCCTGGCTGGCGCATTCCCTGGGCATGGGTGCAGGGTTTGCCAACTTCCTGATGATCGCCTTGCTGGCCGTGGCCGCGTTCGCGATCTTCAAGATGGTGATGCGCTCGCGCAATGGTGGCGGTGCTGCCAACGGCGGTGCAGCCGCTGGCGGCGCGCCGTTTGCCTTCCAGGGCGCCGGTGCGGGTGCCGGGGCTTCCACCCCTGCGGCCGCTCAGGTGCCACCGCAGTACAGCCCGAACAACGTGGGCAACGACGCGTCTGCCCGCCCCTGGGAGCGCAGCAGCATGGCGTTCGACGCCTCGCGCGCCGCGCAGCAAGGTGGTGCGGGTACGGGCGTCGTCATCGGTTCGGGCCTGTCGGGTTCGCAGAACTGGGGCGTGCCGGCCGACTTCGACACCGACGGCTTCCTGTCCGCCGCCAAGCGCAACTTCGTCACGCTGCAGGCCGCCTGGGACCGCTCGGACATCAACACGCTGCGCTCGATGATGACCGACAGCATGCTCGATGAGATCCGTACCCAGCTCACCGAACGCGAAGCGCACCGCGGCGTGCAGCCCAACCACACCGATGTGGTCATGATCGAAGCCCAGTTGCTGGGTATCGAAGACCTGGGCGACGGCTACATGGCCAGCGTCGAGTTCTCCGGCATGATCCGCGAAGAGCCCTCGGCCGGCCCGAGCCCGTTCCGCGAAGTGTGGAACATGACCAAGCCCAAGGCCGGCAGCAGCGGCTGGCTGGTGGCCGGTGTGCAGGCCCTGCAGTAATTAAGGGCATCGCCCCTCTTGGGGGCTCGCCCAGTTCAGGGAATAATCGGGGACTATGGCAACACCACAGTCCCCTTTTCCTTTTCTGAACGGCCTTTTCGAGCGCGTCGCAGCGGGCCCGCAGCCCCCGCAGTGGCTGGTGCATGAGGTTCAGCAGCGTGTGGTGCTGTTCCTCAACCACGTGCTCATGCAGGAAAAGGAGGCCACGGACCGCCTGGTGCGCCAAAAGGGCCGCGTCGCCCGCGTCCAGTGGCGTGCCTACTCCATGGCCCTCGTGATCACGCCTGCAGGCCTGTTCAACCTGGCGCCCGAGACTGCGGTGCCCGACCTTCGGCTCGAAGTGACCGAGACCTCGCCCTTCGCGCTGGCCCAGACGGCGCTGCGCGGCGACAAGCCCACCATCCGCATCGAAGGCGACGTGCAGCTCGCGGCCGAGATCAACTGGCTGGTCGACCACGTGCGCTGGGATGTCGAGGAAGACCTCGCCCGCGTCATCGGCGATGCCCCGGCCCACACCGTGGCCCAGGTGGCGCGCAGGGCAGCCCAGGCGCTGCGGCAGTTCGTGGGCTCGCGCATGGCACCCTCGGCGCCTGGTGCGGCCGTGGTGCCTGTGCCGCCCGTGTCGCCCGCGCACGACGTGCCCGCCAGCGGCCCAGACCGGTCCGGCGCATGAAGCAGTTCGTCAGGGGGGGCGCCATCCTGTGGGTGGTGTTCCGGTACGGCCTAGACGGCCTGTTGCTCGACAGTTTTCAAAAACCCTGGCTGCGCGCGGTGTCGCGCGTGCTCTCGGTCGGGCGCAATCTCGACGCCCCCCGCGGCCAGCGCCTGCGCGAGGCGCTGGAGCAACTGGGCCCCATCTTCGTGAAGTTCGGCCAGGTGCTGTCCACCCGGCGCGACCTGCTGCCGCCCGATGTGGCCGACGAGCTGGCCCGCCTGCAGGACCGCGTCCCGCCCTTCGATCCGGATATCGCGGTGGCCACCATCGAGCGCGCCTACCGCCGCCCGATCGGCGAGGTCTTCACCTCGTTCGACCGCGTGCCCGTGGCCAGCGCATCGATCGCGCAGGTGCACTTCGCCACGCTGCGCGATCGCCACGGCATCGAGCGCGAGGTGGCCGTCAAGGTGCTGCGCCCGGGCATGCTGCCCGTGATCGAAAAAGACCTGGGCCTCATGCGCATGATGGCCGGCTGGGTGGAGGGCCTGTCGGCCGATGGCAAGCGCCTCAAGCCCCGCGAGGTGGTGGCGGAGTTCGACAACTACCTGCACGACGAGCTGGACCTGGTGCGCGAGGCGGCCAACGCCGCGCAGCTGCGCCGCAACATGCAGGGCCTGGACCTGGTGCTGATTCCCGAGATCTTCTGGGACTTCTGCCACGCCGAGGTCATGGTGATGCAGCGCATGAACGGCGTGCCCATCAGCCAGATGGAGCGGCTGCGCGATGCGGGCGTGGACATCCCCAAGCTCGCCCGCGACGGCGTCACGATCTTCTTCACCCAGGTGTTCCGCGACGGGTTCTTCCACGCCGACATGCACCCGGGCAACATCCAGGTCAGCCTGGACCCTGCCACCTTCGGGCGCTACATCTCGCTCGATTTCGGCATCGTCGGCACGCTGACCGAATCGGACAAGGAGTACCTGGCGCAGAACTTCGTGGCGTTCTTTCGGCGCGACTACAAGCGCGTGGCCGAGCTGCACATCGAAAGCGGCTGGGTGCCGCCCGAGACGCGGGTCAACGACCTGGAGTCGGCCATCCGCGCAGTGTGCGAGCCGTATTTCGACCGGCCGCTCAAGGAGATCTCGCTGGGCATGGTGCTGATGCGCCTGTTCCAGACGTCCCGGCGCTTCCATGTCGAAATCCAGCCGCAGCTGGTGCTGCTGCAAAAGACGCTGCTCAACATCGAGGGCCTGGGCCGCGAGCTCGACCCGAACCTCGACCTGTGGAGCACCGCCAAGCCTTTCCTGGAAAAGTGGATGCTCGAGCAGATGGGCCCGCAGCGCCTGTGGCGCGAACTGCGCGCCGAGGCGCCGCACTACGCCAAGCTGATCCCGGAGCTGCCCCGCCTGATGTACGACTACCTGCGCCACAAGCCGCAGGACCACCGCCGTGAACTGATGGAGCTGCTGGCCGAGCAAAAGCGCACCAACAAGCTGCTGCACGCCATCATTTACGTGGGCGTGGGGTTCATCACGGGCTTCCTGTTCTTCATGCTGGTACAACAGTTGCAAGTGCTGTACCGGTTCCGGGTTTTCTAGTCCCGGCGTCTCTCGCCTTTCCCCGTTTTTCCGGTTTTCCTACCTTCCACTTCGCGACATTGAGGAGCATGCCGTGCTGCTGACCCTGGTTATCGTTTACCTGCTGATCACCATCGGCATCGGCCTGCTCGCAGCCCGGCGCGTGAACAACGCCGCAGACTTTGCCATTGCAGGGCGGCATTTGCCGCTGTACATGATCATCACCACCACGTTCGCCACGTGGTTCGGCTCGGAGACGGTGCTGGGCATTCCGGCCAAGTTCATCGAAGGGGGCCTTGGCAACGTGGTGGAAGACCCGTTCGGCGCGGGTTTCTGCCTGATCCTGGTGGGCCTGTTCTTCGCGGGCAAGCTCTACCGCATGACGCTCTTGACCATCAGCGACTACTACCGCGAGCGCTTCGGCCGCACGGTGGAGATCGTCTGCTCGCTCATCATCATGCTCAGCTACCTGGGCTGGGTGTCGGCGCAGGTCACGGCGCTGGGGCTGGTGTTCAACCTGCTGTCGGGCGACGCGATCAGCATTCCCGTGGGCATGGCCATCGGCGTGGTGTCCATCCTGGCGTACACGCTGTTCGGCGGCATGTGGTCGGTGGCGGTCACCGACTTCATCCAGATGATCATCCTGGTGGTGGGTCTGGCCGTGATCGCGGTGTTCGCGGGCAACATGGCCGGCGGGGCCGACAAGGTGATCGAGTTCGCGTCCAGCCGCGAGCTGTTCCGCTTCCTTCCCGAGCCCAAGTTCCACGACGTGGTGTTCTTCATCGCCGCGGGCATCACCATGATGTTCGGCTCCATCCCGCAGCAGGACGTGTTCCAGCGCGTGATGTCGGCCAACAACGTGCAGGCGGCCACGCGCGGCCCGGTCATCGGCGGCATCTGCTACATCCTGTTCGCTTTCGTGCCCATGTTCCTCGTGGCGAGTGCGCTGATCATCATGCCCGGCGAGACCGCGGCGCTGCTCAAGGAAGACCCCCAGAAGGTGCTGCCCACGCTGGTGATGGCCAAGATGCCGTTCATCATGCAGGTGCTGTTCTTCGGCGCGCTGCTGTCGGCGCTCAAGTCCACCGCATCGGCCACGCTGCTGGCCCCGAGCGTGACCTTCACCGAGAACATCTGGCGCCAGTTCAAGCCCCACAGCACCGACCAGGAGCGCCTGCGCACCATGCGCATCACCACGCTGGTGTTCAGCGGCTGCGTGCTGGCCTATGCCATCTACATGCAGGGCACCTCCATCTATGAACTGGTCTCGGGCGCGTACCAGGTGCCGCTGGTCGGCGCCTTCGTGCCCCTGGTGTTCGGCCTGTACTGGAAGCGCGCGACCACACAGGGCGCCATCGCGGCCATCGTGCTGGGCCTGGGCACCTGGCTGCTGTTCCTGGCCACGCCGGTGGGTGCGGTGTTCCCGGCGCAGCTGGCCGGGCTGCTGGCGGCGCTGGCAGGCATGCTGGTGGGCTCGCTCGCGCCGCAGGCCATCCGCAACAGCCACGCATCGCACCACCCGCTGGTCGGGGCCGACTGACAGGCGCGCGGCCCTGCGGCGCAGGGCGCGCGCATGCCGCAGGCGCCCTGCACACGGCCTCTGCGGGGTAGGGGTATGCCGCCGCCTATAATTGAGGGTTTTGCACTTTCCCTCCACACGCTGACATGCCTATTTACGCCTACAAATGCGGCTCCTGCGGCCATGCCAAGGATGTGCTGCAAAAAATCTCCGACACCCCCCTGACCGTCTGCCCCGCCTGCGGTGCCGAGGCGTTCTCCAAGCAGGTGACGGCCGCAGGCTTTCAGCTCAAGGGCTCGGGCTGGTACGTGACGGACTTCCGCGGTGGCAACAGCGGGGGTGGCGGGACGTCCGCACCAGCGACCGACGCCAAGGCCGAGTCCAAATCCGACGCCGCCGCGCCCGCCAGCTCCGGCGACGCTCCCAAGAAAGAAGCGAGCAGCCCTGCCAGCAGCACCAGCACGGGCGCCGGCGGCAGTTCCACCTCCACCTCTTCGTCCTCCACGAGCTGATCGAGCACCTTCATGTCTGCTATGCGCAAATGGCTGCTGACCGGCCTTCTGGTGATCGTGCCAGGGGTCATCACGGCGTGGGTGCTCCACTGGATCGTGAGCACGCTCGACCAGACCCTGCAGATCCTGCCTGTCGCGTGGCACCCGGACAAGGTGCTGGGCTTTCATGTGCCCGGCTTCGGGGTGGTGCTCACGCTGCTGATCCTGCTGGTGGTGGGTGCGGTGGCCAGCAACTTCGCGGGCCGCAAGCTCGTGCAGTGGGGCGACGCGGTGGTGCACCGCATCCCCGTGGTGCGCTCCATCTACTCCAGCGTCAAGCAGGTCTCGGACACGCTGTTCTCCGAAAGCGGCAACGCGTTTCGCAAGGCGGTGCTGGTGCAGTGGCCGCGCGAGGGCGTCTGGACCGTGGCCTTCGTCACCGGTGCGCCCAACGGCGAGGTCGCGGCCTACCTGCGTGACGAGTTCGTGAGCGTGTACGTGCCTACCACGCCCAACCCCACGGGCGGCTATTTCGTGATGCTGCGCAAGAGCGACTGCGTCGAGCTCGACATGAGCGTGGACTCAGCCCTCAAATACATTGTTTCGATGGGTGTGGTCGCTCCGGCGGACCCCACGCTCATTTCTCCGGGTAAGTGAATCCCTTTTAATGCGCCCCCCGGGCGCCGGAAGTTTCTGCCATGGCCATGCGTTCCCACTATTGCGGTCTTGTGACCGAAGCCCTGATGGGCCAAACCGTCACCCTGTCGGGCTGGGTGAACCGTCGCCGCGACCATGGCGGCGTGATCTTCATCGACCTGCGCGACCGCGAAGGCTACGTGCAGGTGGTGTGCGACCCGGACCGTGCCGAGATGTTCAAGACCGCCGAAGGCGTGCGCAACGAATTCTGCGTGCAGGTGGTGGGCCTGGTGCGCCCCCGTCCCGACGGCACCACCAACGACAAGCTCAAGAGCGGCCAGATCGAAGTGCTGTGCCATGAGCTGAACGTGCTCAACCCCTCGGTCACGCCGCCCTTCCAGATGGACGACGAGAACCTGTCGGAGACCACGCGCCTCACGCACCGCGTGATGGACCTGCGCCGCCCGCACATGCAGCGCAACATGATGCTGCGCTACAAGACCTCCATCCAGGTGCGCAACTTCCTGGACAAGGAAGGCTTCATCGACATCGAGACGCCCATGCTGGGCAAGAGCACGCCCGAAGGCGCGCGCGACTACCTGGTGCCCAGCCGCGTGCACGACGGCCAGTTCTTCGCGCTGCCGCAGTCGCCCCAG
Organism: Acidovorax sp. NPDC077693; assembly: GCF_044542805.1. Taxonomy (NCBI): domain Bacteria; kingdom Pseudomonadati; phylum Pseudomonadota; class Betaproteobacteria; order Burkholderiales; family Comamonadaceae; genus Acidovorax; species Acidovorax sp. NPDC077693. The sequence goes on from NZ_JBITVD010000003.1 coordinate 343,450, forward strand.
CTGTACAAGCAGATGCTGATGGTGGCCGGCTACGACCGCTACTACCAGATCACCAAGTGCTTCCGCGACGAAGACCTGCGTGCCGACCGCCAGCCCGAGTTCACCCAGATCGACTGCGAGACCTCGTTCCTGGGCGAGGAAGAGATCCGCGCCATCTTCCAGCGCATGATCACCGAGGTGTTCCAGCAGCAACTGGGCGTGGACCTGGGCGAGTTCCCCATCATGACGTACCAGGAAGCGGCGTTCCGCTTCGGCTCCGACAAGCCCGACCTGCGCGTGAAGCTCGAATTCACCGAGCTGACCGAAGTGATGAAGGACGTGGACTTCAAGGTGTTCTCCGCCCCCGCCACCACCAAGGGCGGCCGCGTGGTGGCCCTGCGCGTGCCCGGCGGCTCGCAGATCTCGCGCGGCGAGATCGATGCCTACACCGAGTTCGTGAAGATCTATGGCGCCAAGGGCCTGGCCTGGATCAAGGTCAACGAAGTGGCCAACGGCCGCGAAGGCCTGCAGTCCCCCATCGTCAAGAACCTGCACGACGCAGCCATCGCCGAGATCTTGAAGCGCACCGGCGCACAGGACGGCGACCTGCTGTTCTTCGGTGCCGACAAGGAAAAGATCGTCAACGACGCCATCGGCGCGCTGCGCCTGAAGGTCGGCCACAGCGACTTCGGCAAGAAGAACGGCCTGTTTGAAAGCCGCTGGGCACCGCTGTGGGTGGTGGACTTCCCGATGTTCGAGCACGACGAAGAGAACGACCGCTGGGCCGCCGTGCACCACCCCTTCACGTCGCCGAAGGACGGCCACGAAGACCTGATGGACACGGACCCTGGCAAGTGCATCGCCAAGGCCTACGACATGGTGCTCAACGGCTGGGAGCTCGGTGGCGGCTCGGTGCGTATCCACCGCGCCGACGTGCAAAAGAAGGTGTTCGACGCCCTCAAGATCACGCCCGAAGACGCACAGGCCAAGTTCGGCTACCTGCTCGACGCGCTGCAGTATGGCGCGCCCCCGCACGGTGGCCTGGCCTTCGGCCTGGACCGTCTGATCACGCTGATGACCGGTGCCGAGTCGATCCGCGACGTGATCGCCTTCCCCAAGACCCAGCGCGCACAGGACCTGCTGACGCAGGCCCCTTCGCCGGTGGATGAAAAGCAGCTGCGCGAGCTGCACATCCGCCTGCGCAATGTGGACGCCGTCAAGGCGGCCTGAGCCCGGTAGGTCGGCTTCACCCCTGTCATTGCCATGACCGGGCATGCCTGAGACAAAAAGCGGTAGCGGCCCCAGGGCCGGTACCGCTTTTTTCATGGTGCTGCCCTTGTCCCATCTGCTTTTCTTTTGAACCGAACCGAGGCTTGTTCATGTGTGCTTCCCTGAAAACCCCCCTGGCCCTGGGCATGGTGCTCGTGGCACTGCTGCTGGCAGGCTGCGGTGAAAAGAAGACCGAGCTGGGCGAGGGTGGCTCGGTGGTGTCCGGCTCGGCGGGGCCTGCGGGTGCGCAGGGGGCCGACAAGGCGCTCACCACCTGCCCTGCGCCCGTGGCCACGCTCGCCCTGGCCGAGAACCCGAACGGCTACACCGTGTCCAGCAGCTACAACCTGCCGGCGTCGCCCGTGCCGCTGATCCGGCTCATCGCCCAGCAAAGCGGCTGCTTTCGGGTGGTGGACCGCGCGGCCGGCCTGCGCGGCACCATCAAGGAGCAGGAGCTCAAGGACGCTGGCGTGCTGCGCCAGAACTCCACCGTGGCCAAGGGCAAGGGCTACGAGGCGCAATACACGCTGACCCCCAGCCTCACCTTCAGCGAGCAGGACGCGGGCCGCAGCATTGCCGGCGTCATCGCGATGATCCCGGTGCTGCGCGACATCGCGGGGCTGGCGGGCCTGGCCGAGCAGGTCAAGTTCAAGGAAGCGCAGACAGCCTTGCTGCTGACCGACAACGAAACCACCGAGCAGGTGGCCGCGGCCACCGGCGCGGCACGCACCACCGACCTGGGCGCGGCCGGCCTGCTGTGGGGCCGCATGGGCGGTGCAGGCGGCGCGGGCTGGAGCAACACGAACGAAGGCAAGGTGATTGCCGCCGCCTTCTTCGACTCGCACAACAAGCTCGTCACCCAGGTGCAGCTGCTGCAGGCCAAGGAGCTGCCGCCGCCCGTGGCCACGCGCAAGCCGTAAGCGTCCGGGCCGCTGCATCGATCGCCTTGTGCCGACGCCCTGTCGTGCGCAGGCCGCAGGTGCCTGCGGCGGTGACACATGTTGGTTGGCGCTTTGGCGGCCAGGCAGCACAATGATTTTCCAGGCACTGCCAGGCCCGTTGTGCAAAGGAATGTCTCCGTGTCCCAATTGCTGAACGCCCCCGAACAATGGCTGCGGTACATGCCCGCAGCGCAGCACCAGCGCCAGGAGCTGCGGCTCGCCGAAAGCGCCTGGGACCAGTTGTCCTTGCTGTCGTCGTTGTCGCTGCTGTCGTCCAGGGCATCGTCCGGGGGCGACCTGGCCCAGGCGCGCCGCGACTTCGCCGCGCTCTCCGCCGACCTGATGCGCGGCCTGGCCAGCGAGGCCTTCAAGAACCGCACCGACGACCTCGTGGCCCGGGCCCAGGTCTGCATCGACGTGCTGGTGCGCAACCTGTTCGAGCGCACGGCGGACATCGGCTTCTTCGCCACCGATGGCGGCGTGGCCGACTACCTGGCCGACCCGGCGCCCGGGTTGCGTGCCGGCATCGAGTCGCGGCTGCGCGAGTACGCCAGCAAGTACACGGTCTACGGCAACATCTTCCTGTTCGACACCACCCTGCAGCTGTGCGCCAGCCTGCACGCGGTGCCCGCCGCAGGCGGTGAGCTGCAGCGCGAGGACGACCAGGCCTTCCTGTCGTCCGTGGTGCGCGGCGATGTGCCGTATGTGGAGCACTACGCGGTGCACGGCTTTTGCGGCAGCACCGAGCCCACGCTGGTGTACGCGCAGCGCGTGCTGTCGGGCGGACGCCCGGTGGGGGTGATGTGCCTGGCGTTCAAGCTGGCGGACGAAATGCTCGCCATCTTCGGCTCGGTGCAGCCCGGCGGTGCGCAGGGCAGCGACGTGGTGCTGGCGCTGCTGGACGCGCAGGGCCGGGTGCTGGTCTCGGGCGATGCGCTGCAGTTGCCCGTGGGCTGGCCGCTGCCCCAGGCGGCCGGTGCGGGGGTGCAGGTGCTGCGCCATGCCAGCCGGCGCTACCTGATGGCGGTGTGCGACACGCAGGGCTTTGAGGGCTACCGCGGCCCGGGCTGGCGCGGTGTGGCGCTCCTGCCGCTGGATGTGGCCTTCGACGAGTCCACGCAGGACGATCGCAGCGCGCTGGCGGGCTCGTTCGCGGGCTCGTTGGCGGCCGAGCTCTCGGGCCAGGCCGAGCTGCTGTCGCAAGAGCTGCGCGAGATTCCCCGGCGCTCGGCCTCCATCCAGTCGGCGCTGGAGCGCTCGGTCTGGAACGGCCTGCTGGAGCTCAACCAGTTGGGCACCGGCAGTGGCGCGGCCGACGTGGCGCCGCGCGAGCTTGTGTTCGCCAAGACCCTGCTGTCCGAGATCGGCACCACGGCCCGCAAGACGGCCCAGGCCTTCTCCGGCGCGCTGCAGGATTTGTACGGCGTGGTGATGCAGTCGCTGCTGCGCGACGCCCAAAGCCGTGCGTCCCTGGCCATGCAGATCCTGGACCGCAACCTGTACGAGCGTGCCAACGACTGCCGCTGGTGGGCGCTGACGCCGCAGTTCGCGCGCACGCTGCAGGCCGGCGCCGTGGGCTGCGACAAGGCCACTGCGGTGCTGGCCGAGATCAACGGCTTGTACACCGTGTATGCGTGCCTGGTGCTGTTCGCAGCCGATGGGCGCGTGATGGCGGTGTCCCAGCCGGGCTTGGCGCACTGGGTGGGTACGGTGCTGGACGAAGACTGGGTGCGCCAGTGCCTGCGGCTGCGCGGCAGCCAGGGCTACACCGTGAGCCGCTACGAAGACAGCCGCTTCTACAGCGAGGGCCCGACATTCGTCTACGCGGCCGCAGTGCGCGCTGGCGCGGCGGGTGGTACGGCAGGTGGTGCGGATGCCGCCCCCGGCGCCAGCACGCCGGTGCTGGGTGGCATCGCCGTCGTGTGGGACGCTGCCCACCAGCTGCAATCCATCCTGGATGACTGCGGCGTGGGGGCCGGCGAGCGCGATGCGCTGGCTTTTGTCGACGCGGCAGGCCGAGTGCTGCGCACCAGTGGCGATGGGCAGGCCGTCATGGCACCCGATGCCGTGGCCGCCGGCCGCCAGGGCGGGCGCACCGCGGCGCTGGCGGGCCACCTGTATGGCGTGGGCCTGGCGCGCGGGCAGGGCTACCGGGAGTTTCGTGTCAGCGACGGCTACGACCACGGGCTCAGCTGCCTGGTGCTGCGCCATCTCTGCGAGCGCCGTTCGGGCGCCCCGGCGGCACCGTTGCTCGCCACGCCCGCGGCGGCGGCGCGCATCGGGGCCGAGCACCGCGCGCAGATGGCGACCTTTCTGGTCGGGTCGCACTGGCTGGGCGTGGATGCCACGGTGCTCAATGCAGGCGGTGCGCGTGCGCCGTTTCAGGGCCTGGCGCAGATCGGCGACCGTGTGTACTCGGTGGTGGACCTGCGCAGCGTGGTGGCGGCCGGGCCGCAGGGCGTGGCGGCACCGCGCACCACCGACCCCCACCGCCAGATGGTGCTTGTGCGGGTGCCGCTCGAAGCCGGCGGCGCGCGCGAGTTCATCCTGCGGGTCGATGCCCTGGGCGCCATGCTCGACCTGGACCGCCGCGACATCCGGCCGGTGGGCATGGCGGGGGCGGGCTCCCAGCGCATTTCGCTCATCGATGCGGTGGTGCCGGTGCCCACGGCGGACGGCAGCGTGGGGCAGGGCATGCTGTGCCGCATCTCCGCGCAGTGGCTGGAGCAGTGCGCGCTGGGCGCGCTGGGCGACGAGCCCGCGCAGGACGTGGACGCCCTGCTGGCCGCGGCGTGATGGCTGCAAATGCCGAAGGGGCCGCAGCGCAGCGGCCGTTCAAGATCCCCGAATCGGTGCTGGTGGTGATCCACACGCCCGCACTCGACGTGCTGCTCATTGAGCGTGCGGACGGCATGGAGCACTGGCAGTCCGTCACAGGCAGCAAGGACCGCCCGGACGAACCCTGGGCGCTGACCGCGGCGCGCGAGGTGGGCGAGGAAACCGGCATCGACGTGAACGCCCCCGGCTGTGTGCTCACCGACTGGTGTCTGGAGAACGTGTACGAGATCTGGCCGCAGTGGCGCCACCGCTACGCCCCCGGCGTGGTGTTCAACCGCGAGCGCGTCTTCGGGCTGTGCGTGCCCGAGCACACGCCGGTGGTGCTGAGCCCGCGCGAGCATGTGGCCTCTGCATGGCTGCCGTGGCGCGATGCGGCAGACCGCTGCTTTTCAGCCTCCAACGCCGAAGCCTGCCTGCTGCTGCCGCGCTTTGTGTAGCGTGGCTGCCGTACAGGCGTGCTTGCCCTGCACGGTTGCGTCATGGTGGCCGCAGGCGCAAGGGGTCCGACGGGTCCACCAGGTCTTCAGGTGCCGCGGTCAAGGTCAGGCTGTCGCGCGGCGCCGGGGGGATGCGCGAGGGCTCGTCCGCATTGCTGCGGGTGCGCAGCACCACACCGCCGGGGCGCCGGTCGTTGTCCTGCCCCAGCGTGGCGCGCGACGGTGCGGTGCCTACCCGCAGCCTTAGCACGTCGATGGCGTCCTGCAGCGGATCGGGCTCGGCCATGCGGGCGCGGTGGCGCAGCAGCACCTGCTGGGACATGTCCAGCAGCTTGGAGTTCAGGGTCTGCCCCGCGTGCTGCATCAGTTGCGCCACGGCCCCGGCGGGGTCGCCGGCCAGGCTCTGGGCCATGGCGGCCTCGGCGGTCTTGTTCACCTGCTGCAGGCAGTCGCGCACGACCTCGCTGTAGGGAGCGTGCACGTTGCAGGCATTGGCCAGCAGCTCGGTCAGGCCGCGCGTGTTGGCGTAGCGCATGCCCAGCGCCCGCACCCAGCCTTCACTCTCGGACAGGTCGATGGACGTGACCGCCAGCACGGCCAGCAGGCTGCCCAGGTTGCAGGCGGCTTCAAAGTCGAAGGTGCTGGAGGTGATCTCGCTCGCCATGCTGCGCACGGACTCCACCGCCTGCGAGAACTGGCGCTGCTGAATGAGCTGCAGTGCGCGCGCCACGCTGGCAAAGCGCTGGATGCGCGCGCTGGCAGGGTGGCGCTCCAGGATGCGGCCAAAGTCGGCCATGCAGCGCTCGATGCCCTTGCGGTCGTTCTCCGCGAAGTACGCGAAGGTGAGCAGCACCAGCGACTGGAAGTCGAACAGCTTGGAGTCGATGCCCAGGATGGCCGCCCGCGCCAGCACCTTGGTCGCGGTCTCGCGGTCGCCCATGTAGTACGACATCATTCCCAGCTTCTGCAGCCGCACCACCGAGTCGGGCGTGAGGCCGCTGGCCGTGCGGTAGGTCTCGATGGCCTGCGAGAAGTTGCCCAGCTCCACCTGCGCACGCCCCAGCACGTCGTAGGCGTCGGCGAAGGACGCATCCTCGCCGATCAGCTCCTGCAGGGTGGTGACGGCCCGTGCCGCCTGGCCGGACTCGATCTGCGCCCGTGCCACGCCAAGCTTGGCCCAGGGCAGGGCGCGGGCGGCGATCACGGCCTCGAACAGCGTGCGCGCCTCGTCGTGGCGGGACAGCCGCAGCAGCAGCTCGGAGCCGATGCGCGCCGCGTACAGCCAGTAGGGCTTGCGCGCCTCGAAGCGCTCCACGCACAGGCGCGCGGCGCTTTCGAAATCCTCGGCCTCGATGGCGTCGAAGATGGGTTTCAGATGCACCTTGCGCAGGCGCGCCAGGCTCAGGCGCTCGAAGAGGGCGCTCGGGGTGAAGGGCTTGAGCAAATAGCCGTCGAGCGCCGACTCCGCAGCCTCTGCCACGGCGGCGTAGGATGCCTCGGCCGTGACCATGAAGAACACCGTGGAAAAGGGCAGCAGCTGGGCGCGCCGCAGGTCGTCCAGCAGGGTCTGGCCGGAGTAGCCGGCCTCGCCGAAGTACTGGTCGCACAGCACGTAGTCGAACACCGTGTGCTCCAGCCGGCTGCGCGCGTCCTGCACGCGGCTGCACTGCACGATGCGGCTGACACCGTACTCGCGCAGTTGTCCCACCAGGATGCTGCGCGATGTGGCATTGCTGTCGACAATCAGCGCCAGGACCGGTGTGGTGGCGGAGGGGTCGTTGTCGGTCGCCAAGGTATGTACCGGGCCGCCGTGGCGGGAAGTTGTATGCAACCAAGTGTAAGGCGTGGCGGCGCCGCGCAGTGTCGGACAAACCCGCGGCGTGGGCGGCATGCGACACAATCGGGCCATGGAACACGACGACATTCTGCGGGTGGCCACCTACAACATCCACAAGGGCGTGCAGGGCCTGGGGCCGGCGCGCCGGCTGGAGATCCACAACCTGGGCCTGGCGGTGGAGCAGCTCGATGCCGACATCGTGTGCCTGCAGGAGGTGCGCAAGCTCCACCGGCGGGAGGCGACGTACTTCCAGCGCTGGCCCGATCTGCCACAGGCCGAGTACCTGGCGCCCGAAGGTTATGAGGCGGTGTACCGCACCAACGCCATCACCAAGCACGGCGAACACGGCAATGCGCTGCTGTCGCGCTGGCCGGTGATCGGGCACCAGCACGAGGACATCTCCGACCACCGCTTCGAGCAGCGCGGCCTGCTGCATGTGGAGGTGGACGCGCACGGGCGCCGCATCCATGTGATCGTCGTGCACCTGGGGCTCATTCCCGGCAGCCGCGTCCGCCAGATCGAGCGGCTGCAGCGCTTCATCGAGCGCGAGGTGCCCTCCGGTGCGCCGGTGGTCGTGGCGGGGGATTTCAACGACTGGGGCCTGCAGATCAAGCGCATGCTGGCGGGGTTTTCGCTGTACGAGTTCGACGCGCCGCGCGCCTTCACCTACCCCGCGCGGCTGCCGCTGGCCCAGCTGGACCACGTGTACGTGCGCGGGCTCACCCCGCTGTCGCTGCACGTGCCGCGCGGCCGTATCTGGTGGCGCATGTCCGACCACCTTCCGCTCATCGCTGAATTCAGGCTGTGAAAGCCGCCCCCCGGAGTCGCTTCGCGCCTTCCCCCGCAGGGGGGGCGCCACCCGTGGCCTGGCGAACCCAGCTCCACGGTGGCACTGGCGTGGGTCGCGTCACGTTCCACGATGGCTGGCGATCCGTTGCACGGTAGAGGGGTGTGATGAGCAAGAAGCTGATGTTTCGGGCCAGAAGAACGGAGTTTTCTGACGACCACCGGGTGCGCCTGCTGCAGGGGGCCGAGGAGCTGTTCCCCGCGCTGGTCCAGGCCATGGATGCCGCGCTGTCGGACATCCAGTTCGAGACCTACATCTTCGACTTCACCGGCGCGGGCGCCGATGTGGCCCAGGCGCTGATGCGGGCTGCAGCACGCGGCGTGCGCACCCAGCTGGTGGTGGACGGCGTGGGCACCGGCGCCCTGCCGCCCGAGTGGGCCGAGCGCCTGGCGAACGCTGGCGTGCAGTACCGCGTGTACTCGCCGCTCGGGCCCCTGGGCCTGCTGCTGCCGCACCGCTGGCGCCGGCTGCACCGAAAGCTGTGCGTGGTGGACGGCTGCACGCTGTTTTGCGGCGGCATCAACGTGCTGGATGATTTTCACGACCCGAACTACGGCCGCCTGGACGCGCCGCGCTTCGACTTTGCGGTGCAGGCCACCGGCAGCCTGGTGACCAGCGCCAGCGAGACCATGGACCAGCTGTGGTGGCGCATGCAGGCTGTGCGCGACGCGCGCGAGCGCCGCCTGCCCGAGGCGCTGCAGGCCCTGCGCGCCGCCAGTGCCGCCCGGCACGCGGCCGAGGCGGCGGACGACGCCACGCCCCCCATGCGCGCCGCGCTGGTGCTGCGCGACAACGTGCGCAACCGCAGCCGTATCGAAAAAGCCTACCGCCGCGCCATCGGGTCGGCACGGCACGAGGTCATCATCGCCAACGCCTACTTCATGCCCGGCGGCAAGCTGCGCCGCGCGCTGGTGATGGCGGCGCGCCGCGGCGTGCGCGTGCGGCTGCTGCTGCAGGGGCGCTATGAGTACTTCATGCAGTACCACGCGGCGCGGCCGGTGTACGGCGCGCTGCTGGATGCGGGCGTGGAGATCCATGAATACGCGCCGAGCTTTCTGCACGCCAAGGTGGCGGTGGTCGATGCCATGGGCGAGCGGCCCTGGGCCACGGTGGGCTCGTCCAACCTCGACCCTTTGAGCCTGCTGCTGGCGCGCGAGGCCAACGTGGTGGTGGAAGACGCCGCCTTTGCCGCCGACCTGCGCCAGCGCCTGGTGGACGCCATGCAGCACGCCGGCCGCCGCATGGACCCCGCGCGCTACGCGGGCCGCCCGCTGCGCCAGCGGGTGCTCGACCGCATCGCGTTCGGCCTGATGCGCCTGGCGCTGTGGATCACCGGAAAAAGTTATTGAAGCCTGTTGAGCCCCCTGAGCGGCTGCGCCGCTTCCCCCTCAGGGGGACGCCACCGGTGGCCCGGCGAAGCCGGTTCCACGGTGGCACTGGTGTGGGGGCGCGCCGGTTGCAGAGTTCGCGGGGAAGGCAATGTCCAGGAAGGGGTTCGGTACCTGTCTGTACGGAATGCTATGAATTTAATAGCTGCTAGCGCTTGCCTATCAAGCGGTAGAGGCCAAAACCCCTTGAAATCTGAGGTGTGTCATTCGCTGTTACGATTCTGGCCATGTCCAGCCCCACTGCCGCCGATATGACGCCCACCCCGCCGGATGAAGGCACGCCTGTTTCCGTCAAGATCCGGGAGCGCCTCGCGGCGGCCCGCAAGCGCTTTCATGCCAACGACAACATCTCCGAGTTCATCGAGCCTGGCGAGCTGGAAAAGCTGCTCGACGAGGTCGAGACCAAGATGCAGGGCGTGCTCGACAGCCTGGTGATCAACACCGACGGCGACCACAACACCAACAACACCGCGCGGCGCGTGGCCAAGATGTACCTGAACGAGGTGTTCAAGGGCCGCTATGTGTCGCAGCCGCCCATCACCGAATTTCCCAACGCCGAGCACCTGAACGAGCTGATGATCGTCGGCCCCATCACCGTGCGCAGCGCGTGCAGCCACCACTTCTGCCCGGTCATCGGCAAGATCTGGATCGGCGTGATGCCCAATGAGCACACCAACGTGATCGGCCTGTCCAAATACGCGCGCCTGGTCGACTGGGTCATGGGCCGCCCCCAGATCCAGGAAGAAGCCGTGGTGCAGCTGGCCGACCTGATCATGGAAAAGACCCAGCCCGACGGCCTGGCCATCGTGATGGAGGCCAGCCACTTCTGCATGTCCTGGCGCGGTGTGCGCGAGATGGACAGCAAGATGATCAACTCGGTGATGCGTGGCGTGTTCCTCAAGGACCCGGCGCTGCGCCGCGAATTCCTCTCCCTCATCCCCGGAAAGAACTGACCCATGCTCGTACGCCTGCTCTACGCCAGCCGCGCTGTGGACACCTCTCCCGCAGCCATCGAAGCCATCCTTACGCAATCGCGCCAGCACAACCCGGGCTGCGGCATCACCGGCGTGCTGTGCTACGGCGGCGGTGTGTTCCTGCAGGCCATCGAAGGTGGGCGCTCCGCGGTGAGCGACCTGTACGGCCACATCCAGAAGGACGCGCGCCACAAGAACGTGGAGCTGCTGCACTACGAAGAGATCGCCGAGCGCCGCTTCGGCGGCTGGACCATGGGGCAGGTGAACCTGTCCAAGATCAACCATTCGATCCTGCTCAAGTACTCCGAAAAGCCCGAACTCGACCCGTATGCGGTGTCGGGCAAGGTGTCGTTCGCGCTGCTCGAGGAGCTGATGGCGACCGCCTCGATCATCGGCAGAGCTTAGGAACTCCCCCCTGAGTCGCTGCGCGCCTTCCTCCCGCTCTCGCATTGCTGCGCAATGCGGGCAGGGTGACGCCACCAGTGCGGCGGGGCGGCCCTTGCACGGTGGTTGCTGGCTGGGACCGCGCCAGTTGCATGCGCCGTGCGGGTGGCATGGCACTTCTCCTCACTGATTGTTCGCGCGCCACACGGCCGCAGTTCCAGACGGTGCTGCGGCTTTTTGCATTCATGTCCCTCGCTCCCTCTGACCCGTGACCCTCACCGCCTTCGCCCTCATCATCCTCGCCGGCCTCATCCATGCGTGCTGGAACATCGCCGCCAAGAAGGCGGGGGGCGATGCGCGGTTTGCGTTCTTCACCTCGGCGATCATGATGGTCTTCTGGGCGCCGCTGGGCTGGTGGCTGGGGCGCGATGTGGTGCCGCTGTGGGGCGTGGTGGAGTGGGGCTTCGTGGTGGCCAGCGGGCTGCTGCACGTGGCGTACTACGTGATCCTGCTGCGGGGCTACCGCGTGGCCGACCTCACGGTGGTCTACCCGCTCGCGCGGGGCTCGGGGCCGCTGCTGTCCTCGCTGGTGGCCATCACGGTGCTGGGCGAGCGCATCTCCGCGCTGGGTGCCGTGGGCATCCTGGGCGTGGTGGGGGGCGTGTTCCTCATCGCGGGCGGCCCGGGCCTGCTGCGCGCGGCGCACGACCCCGCGGCGCGCGAACGCGTGCACAAGGGCATTGCCTACGGGCTGCTCACCGGGGCCTTCATCGCCAGCTACACGGTGGTGGACGGCTATGCGGTCAAGATACTGCTGATGTCCCCCATCCTCGTCGACTACATGGGCAACTTCGTGCGCGTGGGCTTGCTCGCGCCGGTGGTGCTGCGCGATGTGCGCACCGCCCGCACGCTGTGGCTTGCGCAGTGGCGCTTTGCGCTGCTGGTGGCGGTGGTGAGCCCCGTGGCCTATGTGCTGGTGCTGTACGCCATGCGCGAGGCGCCCATGTCCCACGTGGCGCCGGCGCGCGAGGTGTCCATGCTGTTCGCCGCCCTCATCGGCGGGCATCTGCTGGGTGAGGGCGATCGGGCGGCGCGCATTTGCGGCGCGCTGTGCATTGCAGCCGGGGTGACGGCCCTGGCGCTGGGGTAGGCCCATGGCGCCAGACGTCACCGCTCCGATGCTGCTGGGCTGCGATTTTTCCAGCAGCCCCAGCCGCCGCAAGCCCATCGTGCTGGCCCTCGGGCAGCGCCAGGGAGCGCGGGTGCAGCTGCAAGCGCTGGAGCGCTTCGACACACTGTCGGCGTTCGGCCAATGGCTTGCGCAGCCGGGCACCGGGTCTCAGAACGGCTCTCAGGACGCATCGCCGGGCGGCTGGGTCGGCGGCTTCGACCTGCCTTTCGGCCTGCCGCGCGAGCTGGTGGAGACCTTGGGCTGGCCCACCGAGTGGCTTGCCTGCATGCAGCACTACCGCAGCCTGGACCGCGAGCAGATCCGCACGCAGTTCGCGGCGTTCTGCGATGCGCGCCCCGTGGGCGGCAAGTTTGCGCACCGCGCCACCGATGGGCCTGCAGGCTCCAGCCCGTCGATGAAATGGGTGAACCCGCCCGTGGCCTACATGCTGCACGCGGGCGTCCCGCTGCTGATCGATGCCGGTGTGCACCTGCCCGGCCTGCACGCGGGCGACCCGTCACGCGTGGCGCTGGAGGCCTACCCCGGCCTGCTCGCGCGCGAGGTGCTGCAGCGGCGCAGCTACAAGAGCGACGACCGCACCAAGCAAACGCCCGACCGGCTCATCGCCCGCAAGGACCTGGTGAACGCGCTGGAGATCGGCCAGACCCGGCTGGGCCTGCGCCTGAAGCTCAGCCACGCGCAGCGCGATGCCCTGGTGGATGATGCCAGCGGCGACAGCCTGGACGCCGTGCTGTGCCTGGTGCAGGCCGCGTGGGCCCAGCAGCGCCATGCCGAGGGCGATGCGCTCTACGGCCTGCCTGCGGGGCTGGATGCGCTGGAGGGTTGGATCGTGACGGCGCCTGCCGTGCCCGCGGCAGGCTGAGTCGCGGCGCCACATCGGCAGGGCCGAGGGGCGAGGCCGTGCGCCTCAGCCGCCCGGCAGCGTGACGGTCACTTCAGACCCGCTGGCCTGCACCTGCACGCCCAGGGGTTGCGCCAGTTGCAGCAGCGCGGCCAGGTCCAGGGCCGGGGGCTGTGCCAGACCGGCCGAACGCGCCGCGGTATCCGCGTCCATCAGCCGCGTGGCGGTGGATGCGCCCCGGGCCTGCACACGCACGCTGAAGGAGCCGGCTGGCGCCACGGTGATCTGGGCAGGCACCGGGCTCGATTGTTCCGCCAGGTGGTAGATGGCGCCCAGCACCACGTACAGCAGGGTGTGGGGCACCTGGGTGTCGTCGTCCCATCCCGGCAGGTCCGCAGGCAGCGGCTCCATCTCGGTACCGCTGACCATCAGCGCGGGGCGGGCCAGCTCGATGGCTTCGTCCACCAGGGCGCGCACCGTGTGGCGGTCGTTGATCTGCAGGTCCCACAGCCGCAGGCGGCGGATGTGGTGGGCGATCTCGCCCAGTTGTTCCTCGATCTGCTCCACGCGCTCCACCGCCTGCTCGGGCGTCATGTCGCCTTTGGCCAGGCGGCGCTTGAGCAGCATGGTGCCCATGCGCATCACCGACAGCGGGCCGGCCACGTCGTGGCGCAGCACCGGGATGGCGCGCATCAGGATGGCGTGCTGCAGGCCGGCATCGGTCAGCGCGTCGGAAGACGGGCCCGGTGCGGAAGGGGGGCGTTTTTTGGTGGCCAAAGCGGGTGGGGGTGTGGGGTGTGTCGGAACTGTCAGTGAGGATCAGGCGGCGGGCGGCTGCAGCGCTGCGGCGCACTGGGCGAGCACGTTGTCGAAGGCGTCGAAATCGAGCGGCTTGCCCAGGATGAAGTCGAACTGCCCTGTCTCCGTACCCACGCTGACGCCCGATGCCATGCCGGTGATGGCGATCGCAAAACACCGGCCTGCACCGTGGTCAGCCACCGTGGCCCGCAGCAACGGGAGCAGTTCGGAGCCCTGCATGTCCGGGAGGTTCTGGTCCACCAGGAAAATCTGCGCCGGCTTCTCGCGCGCCAGGGCCAGTGCCTGTGCGGCCGTGGCTGCAGTGCGGATCGCATGGCCTTCCATCGTGAGCAGCTCTTGCAGCAGCTCCGTGGCATCGAGGTTGTCGTCAACGAGGAGGATATCGAGCGGCATGGCTGTCTGGAGCGGGTGGAATATCAGGAGGTGGCGCTGACCGGGGCTGCGCCGGCAGCGTCCGTCTGCGGCAGGTGCACCGTGAACACCACGTGCGGCGGCTGGTGCGTATACACAATGGTACCCCCATGGCCTTGCGCGATCTGGTGGGCGATGTACAGGCCCAGGCCCAGGCCGGAGCGGTTGCGCTCGTTGCCCACGGACGAGGACTTGAAGGGAGTGAACAGGTTGGCGGCCACCGCCGGGTCGATGGGCGGCGCCACATTGCGCACCTCGATGACCACGCCGTCCTGCGTGCCCCGTGCGTGCACGTGGATGGGTTGGCCCGCATCCCCGTGGTGGCGGGCGTTGCTGATGAGGTTGGAGACCACCTGCGCAATGCGGTCGGGGTCGGCCTGTGCGTCCAGGCGCTCGGGCAGGTGGATCTCGATCTGCGTGCCGGGGTGGGCGGTACGCGCCTCGTCCACCAGATCGGCGAGCAGTTGCACCACGTCAACGGTCTTGAGCTGCAGGTTCAGTCCCAGCCGGCTTTGCAGGCGGGACATGTCCATCACCTGGCTCACCAGGCGCTGCATGCGGTTGCTGGACGACTGGATGCGCTGGCCGATCCGGCCGGTGTTGCCGTCCGCGGCGTTGTTCTTCTCCAGCACCCGCGCGGCCATGCTGATGGAGTGCAGCGGGTCGCGCAGGTCGTGGCCCAGCACCGCCATCAGGTGCGCGCGCGCGTCGTTCAGCTCGGCATGGCGGGTGGTCTGGGCGCGCACCAGCTCGGCCAGCAGCTGGCGGGCGGTGTCGAGCTCGTCCGCCGTCCAGGGCTCGGACTTGGAGCGCACGATTTCCTTCCACAGGTCGAACGAGCCGCGGGGCGTGAGGCGCGGGCCCAGCGGGCCGGCACGCACTTCCTTTTCAGGCTTGCCGCCCCAGTTGATGGTCTCGATCTGCTCCTTGCGCAGAAACACCAGCCAGCTGCCCCGGGTACGGTCCAGCGGCAGGGCCAGGGCGCCGCACCACGGGGCCAGCTGCAGCCCGATCTCGGGTGCGTCCAGGGGCAGTGCATGCGTGTTGTAGATGCCGCTGCCGCCTTGCGTGGCATCGAGCCACTGCAGAAGGACCTTGGCAGCGGCGTCGGTCACGCCGCCTTCGGTGCACAGCTTGCTGTGTTCCGACACGATGATGGCGTCGGCGCTCATCGAGCAGGCCAGCGCGCCGGCGTGCGAGCACAGGGCTGTGAACTCGTCATCGGAGTGCAGCACCTGCTCCATCACCCGCATGCGCAGCTCGGTCACCTTCTGCTGGCGCGCGGCCTCCTTGCGCGCCAGGGCGGCCTGGATATTGGCGCCCAGCACCTGTGCCATCACGTCGCAGGCCATGCGCACGCTGTAGGGCACCTGGCGCGGGCCCATGTGGTGGCAGGCCAGCAGCCCCCACAGCCGGTTGTTGATGACGATGGAGATGCTCATCGACGCACCCACGCCCATGTTGGTCAGGTACTCGATGTGGATGGGCGACACGCTGCGCAGGATGCTGGCGCTCAAGTCCAGCGGCGCGCCGCCGACCGGCACCAGCGGCACCGGCGTGGCCCGCACATCGGCAATGAGGCGCAAGGTGTTGGCCACGTACAGCGCCCGGGCCTGCGCCGGGATGTCGCTGGCCGGGTAGCGCCGGCCCAGGTAGGCATCCAGAAAATCCGCACGCGACTCGGCCACCACATCGCCGCTGCTGTCCGGGCGAAAGCGGTAGGCCATGACGCGGTCGAACCCTGTCAGGGTCTTGATCTCCTGCGTTGCCAGTTGCAGCAGGTCGTTGATGGCAGGGCGCGGGCGGCGCAGCTTCTCCATGGCGCGGTGGGCCTGCATCGCAAAGCCAGCCAGTGCATCGGCGGACTCCTGGCGTGCCTCGAACTCCAGCACCAGCAGCTCCTGCGACTGGTGCAGCACCACGTCGAAGCTGCGGCCTTCGGCCTCCAGCTCGGAAGGCATCGGCAGCTCGCCCGTGCCCGCCAGCGTGGCCAGGCCCTCGTCGAGCAGGTTGCGCAACAGCGCGTGGCCGGCGATCAGCGGCGTGTCGCGCAGTGCCTGTCCCGGGGCTACGGCGCAGCCCAGCATGGCTGCCACGTTGGTGCTGGCATGGCGCACCGTGCCCGCCTTGTCGACGGCGATCAGGGCGCCATGGGACTGGATCGAGCCCGGGATGTGGATGGGCTCGCGGTCGCAGTTTTCCAGCGTCGGGCGTGCCGCGTCGGCGCCGCCGCCGGCGGATGCTTCTGGATTCATTGCGGCAGTCCTTCAGGGGCCGGAAAATGGCTTTGCAGCCCGGCAAAGGCTGCGGTGGCCCCAAGGCACGCAGCCTCCAGGGCGGCGGGTGATGGTGTCACGTGCTGGCGCAGCAGCGAGATGAACAGCTTCCAGCGCGCCCCGGTGGCGGCACCGTCGCCATGCAGATAACGCAGGGGGTGCGGCGCCAACCGCGGCGACAGCTGCCGGTACAGCACCTGTCCACCCAGCTGGGAGCCCTCCACCACGTAGGCGAACCCCCACCGCACCGCGTGCGGCTGTGCCGGGTGGCGGGCCAGGGCCTGCGCCGCAAGCTGCCCCGCGGCAGCGCTGGGCAACGGCCAGCTTCCGGGCGTGCCGGTGGCAGTGGTGGTCAGTGGCGGGATGTCTTGCAGATCGGATTCCAGGGCAGCCAATCGGGGGGCTGGCATGAAAACAAAGCCCGGTATCGTCGCTTGAAGCATCTGCAGATGAGGCCACAGCGCCTGTAGCCACGCGGCCAGTGCACGGGCATGCGCCTTGTAGTCTTCCAGCGATGCATCGGGTCGGCCAATGGCGAGGTGGGCATCGAGCCGGGCGTGCTGTGCGGCAGTGGCACTGCGCAGTGCCTGCAAGGGGTCCGCGCACGCAGTGGGCGGCAGTTCGGAGACTGGGTGGCTGGAGGGCACGAACGGGGGACCAGTTAGGAAGCGGATTGCATAAGCTCGGGGCACTGCGCTGGCCGTGATTCTAATGATTCGCCCGGTCGCGCCCTTGGCACTTTGGCCCGTAGGTGTGTCGCGGGCGCAACCATGGTGCTGATTCGGCGCTCCGGCGGCGCAGCGCCTTCTGCCTCGGAGGCCGGCCCCGGCACGCACGGCGTGGCTGTGGGGGCGGCCGGGTGGCGATGTGAGGTGCCGGTCACGCGTGGCGATGCGGCATTCGCGCCGCTTTTCGGGCGATCGCGCCGCGCCGCGGGGCATACCATGCTGGCCATACCACCGGACCCCGCTTTCACCATGCCCGCTCTCCGCCATTGGCCCGCACTGGCCATCGCCACCGCCCTCGGCGGCCTGCTCGCCGCGCCGGGGCATGCCGCGCCGGCGCCCTGGTACTACTGGCGCAGCCTGGTCGATGGCGCGCGGGTGTGCGCGCAGACGTCCCCCGGGCAGGGCTGGGAGCGTGACAGCGCCGCCCACGAAGGCCCCGGCTGCCAGCCCCGGCGCAAGGTGCTGGTCATTCCCATGCGCTGAGACCGAGGGCGTGGCCGCACCCGCCTTGCTTTGTTATAAAAAGCATAGCTAACAACACACGCCGCATAAGCGGTAGGCTGCAACTTCTTGGCATTGCTGTGCATGCATTCGATAATGCAGCCATGACCGAACTGATCCTGATCCGCCACGGCGAAACCGACTGGAACCGCGAGCTGCGCTTTCAGGGCCACGTGGACATCCCCCTGAACGCCACCGGCCACGAACAGGCCCGCCGCCTGGCCGACCGCCTGGCCGCCGAGAAGCTGGCGGTGGACCACCTGGTCTGCAGCGACCTAATCCGCACGCAGGAGACCGCCTCCCCCGCCCTGCAGGTGCTGTTCCCGCAACTGCGCATCGACACCCTCACCGACAGCAGCCTGCGCGAGCAGAACTTCGGCATCGTGGACGGCAAGCGGGTGGACGACGTCAAGCTCGACCATGCCGATGCGTGGAACCAGTGGCTGCGCTTCGAGGCCGACTACGGCATGCCCGGCGGCGAGACCACCCGCCAGTTCCACACCCGCGTGATGGACGCGGTGCGCCGCATCGCACAGCAGTACCAGGGCCGCAAAGTCATGGTCGTGACCCACGGCGGCGTGCTCGACATGATCTGGCGCACCGCCCGCGGCACGGGCCTCGACGGACCCCGCCAGAGCGACATCCCCAACGCGGGCCTCAACCGCGTGCGGGTGGACGGCGATGTGGTGGAGGTGCTGGACTGGGCGGACGTGCGGCACCTGGCGGACTTGCCGGCGCAGCCGGTGTATGACCAGAAGAAGCTGGTGGTGCGGTAGGGTCGCTCACGGAGCCGCGTAGACGATCCCCGGGCGCGTTCCTTCCAGGTCATCCGTGAGGCGGTCCAGCACAGGCTTCGGCTCGAAAGCCAGCCCCAGTGGAACAAAGCGGTAGTCGCCTTTCCGGTTGGTGAACACCGCGAGCCCCCCGGGCGACACAAAGATGGCGTGCCAGTCGTCGGCCACACGCTCGTCGGTCAAGGTCTTGACCAGCTTTCCGTCTTCTCCATAGATACGGATTTCGCCCGTGGCCGCCAGCTTCTGGCCGCCGTCGACCGGGGTCATCCTTTTGACTGCATGCAGCAGATATTTGCCCCCGGGCGCCAGGATGAGGGTGGGCTGCGGATCAGTGCCCGGCACGCCGTCGATGCGCTGGACGCTGCGCCGTGTACGGTCGATCATCGCCACGGCGGCATCGTTCGTGTCGGTGGCGGTGTATTCGACCAGCACGGTATCGGCGGACCATGCCAGCGGATTGGCGAGACCCAGGGTATCGCCACGTGCGAAGTGGGAGGCCTTGGCGAGCATGTCCGCGGCGGCGTCCTTTTCTGGAGGGATCGCTTCCCATCGCTGGTCGGCGTTGAGGGTGACGCGCGGTGGCGCTCCGTTGAGCACGTCGAACGAACCCAGGTCCTGCCGTGCGCGGAGCGTCCAGCCTGGCATATCAAAGGTGAGCAGGCTGTATGGCTTGCGTCCATCGGCGTCATGGCGCGACAGGCGGTCCGATGCAACGATGTGGACGGCCCTTGCGGAGCCGACCTCCTGACCTTCGGATTCGGCAGGCCGTGCCAGGCAGCTGTCAGGGCGCACCCCAGGCCTTGGCAGCGGGGCTACGGCCGCGGGCGTGCCGCTGCGCGCAGAGAGCTGAAAGCTTCCTACCTTGGCTTGCTGCGACAGATCCAGCCGGTCCACCGTGCCGTTGCAGTACACGACATAAAGGAGCGGACGATCGGCAGCTTGCGCAGGTGCGCTGGCCGTCCCGGACGTTGCACGCGGGGTTTCTGCCTCGCGTGAGCAGCCCCCGAGAAAGACGACCAACGCAAGTGTAGCGGTCTGCATCAGGACCGCGCAGTAGCGAGGTGCGGACGTGGGCATTCGGAGTTCCACGGTCAGAAATCCGATTGTGCGAGCACGTTCTCGACGTAGTTGGGGTCTCCTACCGTGCCCCGGTCGGCCACCGGCACACGTTCCCACTCGGCGAAGCCGCGCGTGCCGCTGCCGTCGACGGTGACGAAGAGCACTCCGTTGTCCTGCCGCACGCGGTATTCATGCAAACCGTTGGCGTAGCCGTTGAAACCGCGCAGCGTGTCGAGTTCAAGCTGCTCGGGCGTGTAGTCCGGCAATTCGACGGGCAGCGCTGGAAGTCCCTGCGCGGTGCGAGCCCGGTTCCATGCAGTCACCAAGTTTTTAAAACGCTCTCCGGTGCGTACGTTGCGAGGATAACTTTTTGCAATGCGCTCCTTCTCCTGGTACAGCGCCCAGCCTCCACGCACGTTGTCCTTCCAGTTCCAGGTTTGGTCAGCCGTCGGCGCCGGCCGGGTGAGCTGGCACAGGCCTACGCCGCCCAGGCCGTCACTGCTGTACTTGGGCCAGTTGCTCGGCGTGCGGAATTGCTGGAGCGAGCTCTCCTGCCGCATCTTCTTGCGAAAGACAGGGCGGTTGGCTCCGATGCTGTTGGCAAAGGCACGTATGGCAGTGCCCGTGGGGTTGGTGCCCACGACGGTCCAGCTGGCACGCGCGCGCTGCTCGGTGGTCCCCACCCGCATGATCACCTGCACGGTCAGCAGGCCGCCGCGCACTTCGGTGAAGGGAATGCGCCACGTGGGGCTGAGACCCGTTTGCGGCGCGATGCGGCTGTGCTGAGAGCTGCGCCCTCCGCCAAAAGCGACGTTGGTCGGTGGTGCACTGCCATCGAACGCGAGCGTCGCCGACCATTCGTACGTCGGTGCCGGTCCGCTCGGCATGGGCTGGCCCTGCATCACGGCGGTGACCGTGACCGTGGGCATCGTGGCATCGTCTGTGATCGAGAATCGAGTTCCTGCGGGTTGGCTGGTGATGGCGAGCGGCATATGAAAAGGGCGGTGAATGCGTTGCTGCAGACGGCGATTTCGCGTCTTTCGCTTCGATTCTCACGCGCCCATGTGCCAGCTTGGTCAGCGTGCCAGGCTTTGTTGTATCTTGATGTGAAGCCGTCGCAAAAACCCCAGATGGGTTGCAACGCGCTGTGGCCCGCGCTCCCATCCACCGCGGTACTCGCCGGGTGGCAGCGGCGTATCCCTGCACGGGGGCATTTTCAGGCCCGTGTGGCGATCCTGGCCCGTGCTGGCTTTTTTTCGGAGAGCACCGGCAACCCCAACACCCCATTCACCACCCCCACCTGCCGCGCCAGCCTCGCCGACTCCGGCTGCGCATTCGACAAGGGCTGCAGCAGGTTCTGCACCGCCGCCCACTGCCCGTTGCGCTGCAGCGCATCCAGCCAGATCTGGTGGAACAGGTCGCGCTGTGCGTGGCTGCCGCCGATCTCAATCAGGCGGGGCAAGGCCAGGCCCAGTTGCCGGGCCGCGGAGGCCCAGTCGCCCTGGGCGTGCGCGAGCAGGCCTTGTGCGGCGGGCACGCAGACCTGTTGCCACACGGTGCGCTCGTGCGCCTCGGTGCGGGTGGCGGCGTGGGCCTCGATGTTGCGCAGAAGGGTGAGCGCGGCTGCGGTGCGGCCTGCGCGGGCCAGGCCGTAGAGGTACTGCAGGTCGAGAAACGGCAGCACGTGGTCGGACAGGCGCAGGGCCAGGTGGTCGGCCACGTCGGCCCAGCGGGGGCCGACATCGACGCCCGCCAGCTCCAGCCGCGCCAGCAGCGAGACGGCGTTGATCTGGTCCTGCGTGTATTCCTTGACCACGCCCCAGACCTGCTGGTCGTACAGCGCCAGCACGTCGGCATGGCGGTCCTGCTCCAGCAGGAAGAGGGCCTGGTGCCACCAGTTGTGGGTGACCATGAAGGAGTTCAGGCCCGTCCAGGTGTCGCTCACGCCGGCCAGGAAGTCCGTGCCTTCGGCGATGCGCCCCTGGGTCAGCATCACGTGGGCCAGCGCGTGGTGGGCCCAGGGCTCCTTGCGGCACAGGGTGACGGCGTGGCGTGCGGCGGCCTCGGCCTCGGTCAGCAGGTGGCATTGCTCCCAGCCGAAGGCCAGCATGCCATGCAGGTACGGCACGTCGGCGGCAGCGGGCACGGCCTGCAGGGCCATGCGCAGCATGCCGGGCGAGTCGCCGCGGTTGAACAAGTGGTACTGGCCGAGCTTGAGCGAAGCCAGGTCGCGCGGGTTCAGGCGGGCCTGTTCTTCGTGCAGGGCGATGGCGCGTGGAAGGTCGCCGTCCACCCATGCGGCCACGGCGGCCACGAAGCGCTGCTCGCGCTCGCTGGCCTGTGGCGCGCTGGCGAGGGCCTGGTCGATGAAGGGGCGTGCGTTGTGCGATGCGTCCGCCGACTCGGCAAACATGTGCAGGGCCGCGCAGCAGGCCTGCACGATGGCGCTGGTGTCTTGCGCCGCGCCGAGCACGTTCACCGCGCGGGCTTCGCAGGCGATGAAGCCTTCCACGAAGTCATTGAGCGCCGCCAGGCTGGCCGCATCGTGCAGCGTGGCGGGGTTGCCCAGGCTGTCGGTCAGGGGCGTGTGTGGCTGTGGCTGCATGGTGGGAGCATGGTGGCGGCCGCCGCGGTCAGCCGCCCTTGATCAGGGCCAGGTAGGCGTTGCGCGTCTCGGCCGACACGGAGGCGACGAGTTGTTCGTGCGGGGTCTGGTGGCGGGCCAGCATGCGGGCGGTGGCGATGGTCTTGGACTTGCAGAACCAGTGGCAGGTGTGCTGCATGAGGAAGAGCTCGGCCGTCATCATGTAGGCCCGGTCCTTGGGCGACAGGTGGCCGGTGTTCTGCACCACGTGGGCGATGCCGCGCGCGTGGATGGCCAGGGCCTTGCGCATGTCGAAAGTCAGGGCGGGCAGCACTTTTTCGACGAACGGGAAGGCCATGGACAGGCGGCTGACCCGCGTGCTTTCTTCGCTCATCTTGGCGAAGTCGGCGGCGAAGCGGTTGAACTGCTCGCTCAGCTGCAGCTCGGTGGTGCTCAGCAGGCTCCAGATCTGGCCGCGGCGTTCGTCGGTGCCTTCGCCCAGTGCGCGCAGGTAGCCGTCGGTCAGCGCCTCCATGAGCTTTTCGATCTGGTAGTTGGCCAGGTGGCTGCCCAGCAGCACGATGCGCTTGCGCTGCTCTTTGGCGTTGAGCATGAAGGTGCCGGTGGCGATGAGGATCGCCATGATGAGGATGTCCATGCTGTGGTGACGTAGTGCGTTGGAGGCCCGGGTGTGCGCTGGCCGCAGAAAAGAACACGCCGGACGGCCGGCGCCTGTGCCCCCGAGCGTACCAACAACTGCGGCGCGCGAGGCACAGGGTAAGAACCTGTTCTCAGTCCAAGTCTACGCTGCTGGCGGCAGCGGCCAGGGGCGCTGCGGGTCGCGGATCTGCTCGAACGCGTGCGCCACCTGCAGCACGCCCAGGTCGTCGAAGCGCGCACCGGCGATCTGCAGCCCGATGGGCAGACCGGTGGACGTGTAGCCGCAGTTGACCGACGCCGCGGGCTGCTCGGACATGTTGAACGGCACGGTGAAGCCGATGTGCTCCAGCGGGCGCAGCGGGTCGTTGGTGGGCGAGGGCAGTTCGGCCTGGAAGGCGGGCATGGGCGCCACGGGCGAGATCACGTAGTCGAACGCGCTGCAGGCTTTGACGGTGGCCACGCGCGTCAGGTGGAACTGGTGGCTGGCGTTGAAGACTTCGGTGCCGCTCATTCCGGCCGCGCTGTCGGCCCAGGCGCGGATATAGGGCAGCACCTTGTCGCGGCGCTCTGCGGGCAGGGCCTGCAGGTCGATGTGCGAGCGCATGCGCCAGAAGTGGTCCATGCCGTCGAGCATGGCCTGGGTCATGAAGGGCTGCAGGGGCACGATGGCGGCGCCCGCGGCCTCCATCAGGCGCGCCGCGCGCTCGATGGCGGCCTTGACTTCAGGCTCCACGGGCAGGCCGCAGCCGGCGTCCAGCAGCAGGCCGATCTTCAAGCCTTGCAGGCCGCGCGTGCGCTCGGCCCGCTGGTCGAACTGGCCCCAGGCGATGTCCTGCGCGGGCAGGCTCATGCTGTCGCGCGCGTCGGGCTGGCTGAGCACCTGCATCATCAGCGCGGCGTCGGCCACGGTGCGGGTCATCGGTCCGGCGGCGCGGCCGGTGTACGGTGGGTCGATGGGGATGCGGCCCAGGCTGGGCTTGAGGCTGAAGATGCCGCACCAGCTGGCCGGCAGCCGCAGCGAGCCGCCGATGTCGGTGCCGATGTGCAGCGGGCCGTAGCCGGCCGCTGCCGCCGCCCCGCCGCCCGCGCTGGAGCCGCCGGGGCCCTTGGTGGTGTCCCAGGGGTTGCGCGACAGCGGGTGGAAGGTCGACAGGCCCGAAGACAGCATGCCGTAGTCGGGCATGGTGGTCTTGGCGACGATGACGGCACCGGATTCGCGCATGCGTGCAGCCGGTGGTGCGTCGGCCGCTGCGGCCACCAGTTCCACGGCTGCGGTGCCCAGGGGCGTGGGGTCGCCCTGCGTGGCGATGTTTTCCTTGATGGTGCTGGGCACGCCATCCAACAGGCCCTGGGGCTCGCCCTTGTGCCAGCGGGCTTCCGACGCACGGGCCTGCGCCAGGGCGGCTTCGGGCCGCAGCAGGTAGGTGGCCTGGATGTGGGGCTCCCAGCGCTCGATGTGCGCCAGCACGGCCTGCGTGACCTCCACCGGAGAGAGTGTGCGCTGGCGGTAGGCGGCCAGGAGTTCGTGGGCGGGCAGGTCGTGCAAAGCTGTCATGTCGGGAGTTCTACAAGTAAAAAAGGCTGCTACCGCTTGCTGTTAAAGCGCTAGCAGCTATTGTTTTGGGAGCAATTCACTACCGCTCGTTTTAGTGGTCCATTGCGCAGCGCGCCGCCCCCAGCCCACAAAACTGGCGCGGCCATAGCCAGTGCCCCCGTGCAAGGGCCGCCCCGCCGCACCGGGGGCGTCCCCCTCCCGACTCGCGCAGCGAGTCGAGAGAGGGGGAAGGCGCGAAGCGACTCAGGGGGTGTTTAATCTCAAGACCAGGACAGCGACGAGATGTCGTTCACGAACACCGGCATGTCTTTCCACAGGCCCTTGAGGTTCTTGTTGGCCACCGTGATCCACTGGTTGGAATACAGGAACGCGTGCACCGAGTCCTGCGCCAGCAGGCGCTGCGCCTCGCCCAGCAGGCGCGAGCGGTCGGCGGGGCGGGCGGCGTTCTTGATCTGGTTGAACAGTTCGTTGAACTTGGGCGAGTTGTAGGCCCAGTAGTAGTCGGGCTTGGCGAAGTTGCCCAGGTCGAACGGCTCGACGTGGCTGATGATCGTCAGGTCGTAGTTCTTGCTGCCGTAGGTGCCGCTGAGCCACTGCGCCCATTCCACGTTCTGCAGCTTGGCGACGATGCCGATCTTGGCCAGCTGGGCGGCAATCACTTCGCCGCCCTGGCGCGCGTACGGCGTGGGCGGCAGCGTGACGGTCAGCTCCAGCGGCGTCTTCACGCCCGCTTCGGCCAGCAGTTTCTTGGCTTTTTCCACGTCGTACGGGTTCACGCCCGTGGTGTCTACGTAGCCGAAAGCGCCGGGCACGTAGTGGCTGCCGATGGGCGCACCGTAGCCGTCGGCGGCGCCTTCGATCACGGCCTTGCGGTCGATGGCGGCAGCGATGGCGCGGCGCACGCGCACGTCATCGAGTGGCTTCTTGCCGTTGTTGATGGCCAGGATGGTCTTGGCGCGCGAGCCACTCACCACCACCTGGAAGCGGGGGTTGGACTTGAACTGCGGCACGCTGCGGGGCGTGACGCGCGGGAACGCATCCACATCGCCCGCCAGCAGGGCGGCCACTTGGGCGGCCGGGTCGGAGATGAAGCGGAAGGTGGCGCGCTTGATCTTGAGCGCCTTGGCATCGCGAAAGCCTTCCCACGCCGTCAGCACGATGGACGAGCCCTTGTTCCAGGCGTTGAGCTGGTAGGGGCCGGTGCCCACGGGCTTGTTGGCGTTGCCGTCGGCGCTCTTGGGCTCCACGATGATGGAGGTGGCCTGGCCCAGCACGAAGAGCAGGTCGGGGTCGATGTCCTTGTTCAGGACCACGACGGTGAAGTCGTCCACCACCTGCGTGGTGAGGTTGGCGAAGGTGCGCTTGTCCTTGTTGGTGCTCTTCTCGCCCCCTGCGCGGTCGTACGAGAACTTCACGGCGGCGGCGGTGAAGGGCTCGCCGTTCTGGAACTTCACGCCGCGGCGCAGCTTGAAGGTGTAGGTCTTGAGGTCGGGCGAGACTTCCCAGCTCTCGGCCAGCAGGGGGGAGACGCTGCCGTCGGCATTGATCTTGGTGAGCGTCTCGAAGATGTTGTACTGGACGATCTCGCCGATGGCAGATGCCGCGCCGGCGGTCGGGTCCAGGCCCGGCGGCTCCAGCGTCATGGCCAGCGTGACCGCATCTTTGCGGCTCTGCGCCAGCGCGCCGAGCGGGGTGGACAGGGGCACTGCGGCGATGGCGCCGGTGGCAAGGACGGTACGGCGGTTCAGCATGTTCGGAGACTCCAGACAAAAGACCTGACAAAAAACCAGAGGACGGGCCCGGTGCAAATGGTTACCGGGGCCCACAAAGCTTTTTACACCATCACGTGTGCATGTGGTTATGCGGTTTTCGCGGTGGCTTGTGCGGCTGCCGCCGCGCGCCGCGCGCGGGCGCGGCCGGGCTGCACCTGCGGCACGGCGCCCACCAGCGACTGCGTGTAGGGGTGCTGCGCGTTGCGGAACAGTTCGGCCGGCGAGCCGCGCTCGACGATGCGGCCCTGGTACAGCACCACCACTTCGTCGCACAGGTGGTTGACCACCGCGAGGTCGTGGCTGATCAGCATGTAGGTGATGCCGAACTCGTGCTGCAGGTCCTGCATGAGGTTGAGCACCTGGGCCTGCACCGACACATCGAGCGCGCTCACGGGCTCGTCCGCCACGATGAGGCGCGGGCGGGTGATGAGGGCGCGGGCGATAGCGATGCGCTGGCGCTGGCCGCCCGAAAACTCGTGCGGGTATTTGCCCAGGTCGTTGGTGCGCAGGCCCACCTGCGACAGCACCTGGGCGGCCTGCTCGCGCTGCTCGGCGCGGCTGGTCTGACCCTGCGCCTGCAGCGGCTCGGTCACGATGCGCTCGACCGTCTGGCGCGGGTCCAGCGATCCGTACGGGTCCTGGAACACCATCTGGAAGTCGCGCCGGGCCTCGCGCAATTCGGCCGTGGGCAGCTGGTGCAGGTTGCGGCCCAGCAGGTGCACCGTGCCCGAGGTGGGTGCGTCCAGCGCCATCACCAGGCGCGCGAGCGTGGATTTGCCCGAGCCCGATTCGCCCACGATGCCCAGGCTGCGCCCGGGGGCGACCGAAAAGCTCACGCCGTTGAGCGCCTTCACCGTGCCCGGTGGGCGAAACAGATGTTCGCGCGGCAGCGTGTATTCACGCACGAGGTCCTGGACCTGCAGCAGTGCGCCGTCGGGCAGCGCTGCGGAGGTGCCTTGCGTGGAGGAAGCGATGGCGTGGTTCATGCGGCCACCTCCACGACCTTGACGGCCTCGGCGCTCAGTGCCGCGGCAATGGCCTCGCGGCGGATACAGCGCACGACGTGGTCGCCGTCGGCATCGGTGGACACCAGCGTGGGGGCCGGCTGCTCGTGGTGGCAGGCGTCGATGGTGTAGCTGCAGCGGCCGGCAAACGGGCAGCCGGCGGGCAGGTCCACCAGTTCGGGCACCGTGCCGGGAATGGTGGACAGCCGCGGGCGCTGGCCCGGTGCATGCACCGCGCCCAGGTGGGGCCGTGCAGCGAACAGGCCGCGGGTGTAGGGATGGGTCATCGCGGAGAAGACGGACGCCGTGGAGCCGCTCTCGACGACGCTGCCGCCGTACATCACCATCATGCGGTCCACGTTCTGCGAGATCACGCCCAGGTCGTGCGAGATGAGGATCAGCGCCATGTTGCGCTCGGCCACCAGGTCGCTGATGAGGTCCAGGATCTGCTGCTGGATGGTCACATCGAGCGCGGTGGTGGGCTCGTCGGCGATCAGCAGATCGGGTCCGCAGGCCAGGGCCATGGCGATGGTGATGCGCTGGCGCTGCCCGCCCGAGAACTGGTGCGGATAGGCATCGAAGCGCTGCGCGGCGTTCGGGATGCCCACGCGGTCCAGCAGCGAAATGGCTTCCTTGCGGGCATCGGCCGCGCCCATGCCGCGGTGCAGGCGCAGCGGCTCGGCCACCTGGCGGCCGATGGTGTGCACCGGGTTCAGGGCCGTCATGGGCTCCTGGAACACCATGCCGATGCGGTTGCCGCGCATCTTGCACATCTGCGCATCGGTGCGGCCCACGAGCTCTTCGCCGTCGAAGCGGATGCTGCCCGTGACCTGCGCGCTGTCGGGCAGCAGGCCCATGAGCGACATGGCGGTGATGGACTTGCCGCAGCCCGATTCACCGATCAGGCCCAGGGTTTCGCCGCGCGCCAGCGAAAAGCTCACGCCGCGCACGGCATCGGCCGGACCGCGGTGGGTCTGCAGGCGGATGCGGAGGTTGGAGACTTCAAGCAAGGGCATGGCAACAGGTCTTCATCGTTCGCAGAGTTTTTTTTCAGCTGTCTATCGTGCCGGACGCGGCCGATGCAAAGGCATGCGCGAGACCAGTGCCCCCGTGCAAGGGCCGCCCCGCCGCACTGGGGGCGTCCCCCTCCCGCATTGCGTAGCAATGCGAGAGAGGGGGAAGGCGCGAAGCGACTCAGGGGGTGTCATCTCTTCCTCGCCAAGCGTGGGTCCAGCAGGTCGCGCAGGCCGTCGCCCAGCAGGTTCAGGCCCAGCACCGCCATGGCAATCGCCACACCAGGCCACACGGCGAGCAGGGGCGCCTGGAACATCAGCGTCTGGGCCTCGCTGAGCATGCGGCCCCACGAGGGCTGGGGCGGCTGCGTGCCCAGGCCCAGGTACGACAGGGCGGCCTCGGCCAGGATGGCGATGGCGAACTGGATGGTGGCCTGCACGATGAGCACCGACAGAATGTTGGGCAGCACGTGCTCGATGGTGATGCGCCAGGCGCCCTTGCCGCAGGCGCGCGAGGCCATGATGTATTCGCGCGACCACACTGCATTGGCCGATGCGCGGGTGACGCGCGCAAACGTCGGGATGTTGAAGATGCCGATGGCGATGATGGAGTTGACGATGCCGGCGCCGAACACCGCCGTCATCATGATGGCCGAGAGAATGGCAGGAAACGCGAAGGTGAAGTCGGCCAGCCGCATGATGAGTTCTTCGACCCAGCCCCGCTTGGCCGCGGCCAGCAGGCCCAGCGCCGTGCCGATGGTCAGGCCAATGCCCACGGCGATCACACCCACCAGGATGGAATTGCGCGCCCCCACCAGCAGCAGCGACGCCACGTCGCGACCGAACGCATCCGTGCCCAGCCAGTGCTTGCCGTTGGGGGGCTGGAGCTTGGAGGCCAGGTCCATCTCGTAGGGAGACCAGGGCGTCCAGGCCAGCGACAGCGCTGCGGCCAGCAGGAGCAGCAGCGACAGCACGGCACCGATCACAAAGCTGCGGTGGCGCAGCGCGCGGTGCAGCCAGCCGGGCGCGGACGTGGCGGAAGGGGAGGGGGAGATAACGGCGCTCATGGGGGATCAGATGTCGGAGGCCTTCACGCGCGGGTCGATCACGGCGTACAGGATGTCCACGACGAAGTTGACGATGACCACCATGGCGGCGAGCAGCATCACGCAGTTGCGCACCACGATGAGGTCACGGTTGGAGATGGACTGGAAGATCAGCCGGCCCAGGCCCGGCAGGTAGAACACGTTCTCCACCACGATGGTGCCCGCCAGCAGGTTGGCGAACTGCAGCCCCATCACGGTGATCACCGGGATCATGGCGTTGCGCAGCACGTGGCCCCACAGGGCAGCGCGCTGCGACAGCCCTTTGGCGCGCGCGGTGCGCACGAAGTCCTCGCGCAGCACCTCGAGCACGGCCGAGCGCGTGATGCGCGCCAGGATGGCCGCCTGCACCACGGCCAGCGCGATGGCGGGCAGCAGCAGCGCCTTCAGGGCTTCGAGCGGGCCGCCGCCGGCGTCTTCCGTCCAGCCCGGAAAGCCCCCGGCCGAGAACCACTGCAGCTTGACCGAGAACAACAAGATCAAAAGGATGGCAAACCAGAAGTTGGGGATGGCGATACCGATCTGCGCCAGGCCCATCACGCCCACGTCGCCCACCTTGTTGTGGCGCGAGGCCGCATACACGCCTGCAATGAGGGCCAGCACGGTGGTGATCACCATGGCCATCAGCGCCAGCGGCACCGTCAGGGCCAGGCGTTCGAGCACCAGCTCGAGCACAGGCGTGCTGTAGGCGTAGCTGTTGCCCATGTCGCCCACCACCAGGCCGCTGATCCACTCCCAGTAGCGCTGCGTGGCCGGCTGGTCGAGGCCGAGCTTGGTGGCCAGCGCGGCCACGGCATCGGGCGAGGCATCGGGCCCCATGAGCATCTGCGCCGCGTTGCCCGGCAGGATCTCCAGCACCAGGAAGACGACGATGGAGGCGCCGATCAGCGTGGCCAGGAGCGTGATGAACCGCTTGAGAAAAAACAGACCCATGGGAGGCAAGCGTGGTGGAGGGGTGGCTACGCAGGCGCGTCAAAATTAATGTGTATACACAGCATAACGGTAAAAACATCCCCGTCGGCGGTGTTGGGTTGCGGTGTGGCATGCAAGGCACATGCCACCGGCACGGGATAATACGGGCTATGAAAACCGCACTGCCGTTGTATGCCATCGTCATCCCCCGCGTCGGGTCCGTCGGCGCGCAGGAGGCAGTATGGCGCTGATGATCACCGACGAGTGCATCAATTGCGATGTGTGCGAGCCCGAATGCCCCAACCAGGCGATTTACCTGGGGCAGGAGATCTACGAGATCGACCCCCACAAGTGCACGGAATGCGTGGGGCATTTTGACGAACCGCAGTGCGTGCAGGTCTGCCCCGTGGCCTGCATCCCGGTGAGCCCCCAGCATGTCGAGACCCGCGAGACCTTGTGGCAGAAGTTCCAGCGGCTGCAGGCCTCTGCGTCGTCCTGATGGTGCTGAGGGCGCTGATGTGGTCTTGATGCTGCCCTGAGTTTTGGATCTTTTTGGCTGCTACCGCTTGTCCAGAAAGCGCAGGCAGCTATGAAAAGAGTAGCGCTCTGGCGAGCCGGTTGTCAGCGATCCGGTCTCCTGGCGCGTCGGTCCATCCGCAGCAGCTTCTCGCCGCTTCGTGCGGTGGCGCATCTGGTGCGTGCAGCGTATCCAATGTGGTGCGTCACGCCGGCGTATCGCGCCGACCCATGGCCGCCACGGGCACCGCGCTCAATCGGCAGGCCGCGGGGGCTTGGGCCGGGGCGGCTTGGTGGTGTGGATGAGCAAGGTGGCCTTGTCCATCTCGCCGGCCAGCATGGCCGGGTAGGCCTTGAGCGAGTGGACGATGCTGTCTTCGATCAGCACGCGCTGGTCGGGTGCGGGTTTCTTGAGCACCCAGTTGGCCACTTCGCTTTTCACGCCCGGATGTCCGATGCCGATGCGCAGGCGCCAATAGTCGGGCGAGCCCAACTGGCCGTGGATGTCGCGCAGGCCGTTGTGGCCTGCGTGGCTGCCGCCGCGCTTGAGCTTGACCTGACCGGGCGGGATGTCGAGCTCGTCGTGCACGACCAGGATCTCTTCGGGCAGGATCTTGAAGAACCGAGCGAGCGATGCGACGGACTTGCCCGACAGGTTCATGAAGGTCTGGGGCTGCAGCAGCCAGACGTTCTGGCCGTGCACCGTGGTGCGCGCCATCAGCCCGTGGTAGCTGCGCTCGGGCACCAGGGTGGCCTTGAGGTCGCGCGCCAGGGCGTCAATCCACCAGAAGCCCGCGTTGTGGCGGGTGGCTTCGTAGTCGGGGCCCGGGTTTCCAAGGCCTACAAACAGCTTGATCATCTGCTCGATTATCCGGGTGTTGAAGTGCGGTGCGACGCGGCGCGGGGCAGTCGGCAGACCCGTCGCTGCACGGTGCCGTGTGCGTCCATGCCCCCCGGCCCGGTACATGGCAGGCGGCGGTGGCGGCGCTTATTGCTGTCGCGGTGGCGTTCGTCAATGGCGGCGCGCTGCGTGGGCGTTGACGTCAGCGTCGACGTCGGCGTGGTGCATCGGCATCCGCGTGCAAGCCATGCGCAGTGCGTTCTGTTGGTTTGTGGCACCAAGCAAAACGGCCCACTTGCGTGGGCCGTCGTGCGGCTGGGCAGCCTGCCGAGACAGGCGGGCCGTGTAGTGCCGTGCGTGCGGGTTGTCAGAAAACCACCGGACCGGTGGTCTTCGTCGACCGCAGGGCGAAGAATTACTTCTTGCCCTTGCCCTTGCCCTTGGCGTCGGCTGCAGGAGCGGCTTCTGCGGGGGTCTCGACCACAACGACAGGAGGCGTCACCGACACCAGCACGGGGTTGGTCTGGTTGCCGCGGATCTTGGCGGTCACGCCCTTGGGCAGCTTGATGTCCTTCAGGGTCAGGGACGAGCCCTTTTCCAGCTTGGACAGGTCCACAGCGATGAACTCTGGCAGGTCCGAAGGCATGCAGGTCACGTCGAGTTCGTTCACGATCGGGTTGACCATGCACTTGTCGACCTTGACGGCGTTGGACTCTTCAGCGCCGCTGAAGTGCAGTGGCACCTTCATGTGCAGCTTGGTCTTCTCGTCCACGCGCTGGAAGTCGATGTGCAGCACGAGTTGCTTGTAGGGGTGGTATTGCACGTCGCGCAGCAGGACCTTGGCGGTCTTGCCGGCCACTTCCATGTCCAGCACGCTGGAGTGGAATGCTTCCTTCTTGAGGGCGTGCCACAGTGCGTTGTGGTCGATCTCGATCAGTTGGGGTTCCGTGGCACCACCGTACACGATGCCGGGGGTCTTGCCCGAAATGCGGAGACGGCGGCTCGCACCCGTGCCCTGCTTGGCGCGCTCAAAAGCGACGAAGTTCATATTTAGCTCCTGATAAGAGGCGACCGCGACCAGTCATCCTCTGTTTTAAAAAGGCTTGAGGCCACATGCCGCAAGCCTGCAAGTTGTTCCCGAACAAACAAGCAACAAGCCTCCCAAGGGAGGCTTGCGTGCAGAACCGCTGCTGCCGTGCTCCCGAAGGAGCTGGATCAGAACAGGTTCTCTTGGTCCGAGAACAGGCTCATCACCGACTCGCCCTTGGCAATGCGCTGGATCGTCTCGGCGATCAGCGGGGCCACGGAGAGTTGGCGAATCTTGGTGCATCCCTTGGCGTTGTCGCTCAGGGGGATGGTGTTGGTCACTACCACTTCATCGAGGGCCGAGCCCTTGGCGATGCGTTCAATGGCAGGGCCCGAAAAAATGGGGTGCGTGCAATAGGCGTACACCTTCTTGGCGCCGCGCTCCTTGAGCACCTCGGCCGCCTTCACCAGCGTGCCGGCGGTGTCGATCATGTCGTCCATGATCACGCAGTTGCGGCCTTCGATTTCGCCGATCACGTGCATGACTTCGGACACGTTGGCCTTGGGGCGTCGCTTGTCGATGATGGCCAGGTCGCAGTTGAGCTGCTTGGCCAGCGCACGGGCACGCACCACGCCGCCCACGTCGGGGGACACGACGATCAGGTCCTCGTAGTTCTTCTGGCGCAGGTCGCCCAGCAGAACGGGGGAGGCATAGATGTTGTCGACCGGAATGTCGAAGAAGCCCTGGATCTGGTCGGCATGCAGGTCCATGGTCAGCACGCGGGCCACGCCCACGGTCTGCAGCATGTTGGCCACCACCTTGGCCGTGATCGGCACGCGGCTGGAGCGGGGGCGGCGGTCTTGCCGTGCATAACCGAAGTAGGGGATCACGGCGCTGATGCGTTCAGCCGATGCGCGCTTGAGCGCATCCACCATGATCAGAAGTTCCATGAGGTTTTCGTTGGTGGGCGCGCAAGTGGACTGCACCACGAAAACATCGCGTGCACGCACGTTCTGCTTGATTTCAACGGTGACTTCACCGTCGGAGAAACGACCCACATCGGCAGCGCCCAGGGTGGTACCCAGGTGCTGGGCGATTTCAGCTGCCATGCCAGGATTGGCATTGCCGGTGAAAACCATGAAGTCGGGGTGGTTGGCTTGCATGAGAGTCCCAGCAGTCTGAAAATAATGCCCGTATGCGAGAAGATATTTGGCAGGGGAAGAAGGATTCGAACCTTCGCATGCCGGAATCAAAATCCGGTGCCTTAACCAGCTTGGCGACTCCCCTACACAGGTCAATTGCCGAAGGCAACCAACCTTAATTCTCGTCTGATGCCCAACCCGCAAGAGGGTGAATCATCAGATTTTCACATGCCTTGACCTGCCAGCCCTGGGGGGCTCCATCCAGATCAACTGCATGAGACATTTGCGCAAACACCGCACTGCCTGAGCCTGTCATCCTGCCTTGTAATCCGCGTGACCTGAGCCATTCGAGGGCTTCGGTAACTTGCGGGCAAAGAGCCTGAGCAACGGGCTGCAAGTCATTTCGACCGAAGTCAAAGTGTGCTGCAGCAAAGCCTAAGATTGTAGCACTATCTGAATCACGTTTCAAACTTGGCGACGAAAAAATTAATTTTGTCTCCAGGCCTGCTGCAGGCTTCACGATCGCGAAGCTTGCGGGTGGCAGCTGGTGCGCTTTCTCAAGCGGCGTGATTGTCTCACCAATTCCCTCCACAAAAGCGTTACGGCCGCGTAAAAAAAATGGAATGTCTGCGCCGAGCGCGATGCCGATCTTTTCCAGCGCAGCGCGCGGCAGGTGCAGGCCCCACAGCCGATTGAGGGCCAGCAGCGTCGTGGCAGCGTCGGAGGAGCCGCCGCCCATGCCTGCCTGCGCGGGGATGCTCTTGCCCACGGCAATGTGCGCGCCCTGTGTGCAGCCCGTGGCCGCCTGCAGGGCGCGGGCTGCACGGATCGTCAGGTCCACGTCGGGCAAGGCGGGTCCCAGATCTTCGCGCGTGATCTCCGGGCCGGTGCCGCGGCGTTCGAAGTGCAGGGTGTCGAACCAGTCCACCAGCATGAACACCGACTGCAGCAGGTGATAGCCGTCGTCACGCCGGCCCGTGATGTGCAGAAAAAGATTGAGCTTGGCCGGAGCCGGCACGTCGTAGAGGGCTTGCATGAACAAAAAAACGGGGGCGGGCAAGGGGCGTGCGCCCCGCGCAGATCAACGGGTCAGTGCAACGCGGAGTGTGGCCTGGGGCTGGGGGTCGTCCCGGTGCGCGACCAGGCGGCCATCGGCAACCCCCGACAGATCGGCGCGCCAACCGGGTGCAGTGGCCTGGTTGCCCTGCAGCCAGCTGAACAATGCCGTCACCGGAATGCGCGTGCCGGTCACTTCCTGCAGCAGCATGTCGAGCGAGTCGGAGGTGCGGGTTTCCTGCGAGCTCACCAGCTGGGCGTGGCCGTCCTTCCAGTCCAGCTGCGCAAGCCGGTTGCCCAGCGGGCTGAGCAGCACCAGCCCGCCCACCTGGGCATTGCCCCGCAGCTCGAACATGGCAGAAAACGACTGCGAGTCCTGGCCCTCGACCTGCAATGCCAGGCGGCCGCTCCAGGTGTTCTCATCGGCCGCCGCCTTGGGCAAGGGTTGCGCACATCCGGCCAGCCACAAGGCGCAGATGGCCAGCAGCAGACGCCAGCCTGTGGTCACACCGTGGCTTGGCGTTGCAGCAGCCGCCGACGGCAGCG
The DNA here is from genome assembly GCF_044542805.1 of Acidovorax sp. NPDC077693. Taxonomy (NCBI): domain Bacteria; kingdom Pseudomonadati; phylum Pseudomonadota; class Betaproteobacteria; order Burkholderiales; family Comamonadaceae; genus Acidovorax; species Acidovorax sp. NPDC077693. Next base: position 378,696 of record NZ_JBITVD010000003.1, read on the forward strand.
TGGCACCGTACCAGCCGCGCATCAAAGCTTCACTCCCAGGCGCGCCAGGGTTTCCTTCAGTGTTTCGTTGTCGGGGCTCACGCGGTTGCTCTCCGTCCAGACCTTCAGGGCGGCGTCCTTGTCGCCCAGGCTCCAGAGCACTTCACCCAGATGCGCGCCGATCTCGACATCGGGGCGCCCCTTGTAGGCGGCTTCCAGCAGCCTGCGGGCTTCGGCCTTGTTGCCCAGGCGAAACTCCACCCAGCCCAGGCTGTCGGTAATGAACGGGTCGTTGGGTGCGAACTCCAGCGCTTTCAGGATGAGCTGCTTGGCTTCGGGCAGGCGCTGGCCACGCTCGGCCAGCGAGTAGCCCAGCGCGTTGTAGGCGTGGTGGTGGTCCGGCTTCTGGGCGATGACCTGGCGCAGCAGCCGCTCCATGGTGTCCACCTGGCCGGCCTTCTCGGCCAGCATGGCCTGGTCGTACACGAGTTCGGTGTCTTGCGGCGCCAAGGCCACGAGTTCGGTCTGGACCTTGTAGGCCTCCTGGTACAGCCGCTGGTCGCGCAGCAGTTGCACTTCTGCGGCCAGCTTCATGCGCTTGTCGTCGGCCGAAGTGCCCGGCAGGTTGCGCAGCAAGGCGCGGGCCTGCTCGATCTTGCCCTGGCGCGCCAGCAGCGACGCACGGCGCATCTGGGCGCTGAAGACCTCTTCCACGTTGTCGATGCGCTTGAGCCATGCCTCGGCCCCGGCGAAGTCCTGCTTCTTTTCGGCGATCTGCGCGTACAGCAGGTACGCCTGCGTCATGCCGCGCTGGCGCACCTCAGCATCGTCCAGCGAGGACAGCAGGTCCATGTAGCGCTTGAGGTCGTTCTCGGCCGCGGGAAGGCGGTTGTCCTGCAGGTGGAGCGTAGCCAGCACCAGCCAGGCTTCCACCAGGTCGGGCTTTTCTTTCGTGGCGGCTTCCAGCTGCCGGGCCGCGTCTCCATATCGTTGCTGGCCCAGCAGTACCCGCGCATAGGCCATGCGCAGCTCGGGAACAGGCTGCTTGGACAGGGCCTGCACGACCAAGGGTTCTGCTTCGGGGCTGCCATCGTCCATCAGCTCCAGCGCCAGTTGCGCCGAGCTCTCGCTGCCCACGTCCAGGGCCTGGGCCTTGCGGGCGGCTTCCAGGGCGCCGGCCTTGTCGCCTGCGGCCAGCCGCAGGCGGCCCAATGAAACCCATGCCACCGGACCGGTGGCAGGATTCGTGAGTTCGTTGACGAGCGCCGCTTCGACGACCTTGGCGGCCAGCGCCTTGTCGCTGGCGCGCCCATACACCTGGGGCAGGGCCGACAGCATGGCCGCCTTGCTGCGGGGTGGGGACAGAGCCAGCTCCAGGCGCAGGAGGTCCGGGGTTTCGCCAATGCGGTTCAGGGCGACCAGGATCTGGAGCACGTAGCGGTTGGCCTCGCGCGACTGGGGCAGGGCTTCTTTCCAGGCCTGCGCGGCTGCCAATGCGTATTCGCCCGAGCGGGATTGCAGCGCGATGTCGGCTGCGCGCTGGTACAACTGGCCGTCGGCACTGCGGCGGGCCGCTTCGAGCATGAAGGCGTACCCAGCACCCGGGTCTCCGGTGCGGGCGCTCACCTCGCCCAACAGGATTTCGTAGAACAGTTCCGCGTCGAGCGCGGGGTTGGAGACCACGGGCTCCTCGGCAGGCGCAGGCGGAGTGTTGGCACCCGGCGATTGCGCATACGCTGAACAAGCCGCAACCGCGATCGCTGTTGCCAGGGCGGTGGTCCGAAATCTGTGAAATAACACCATCGGGTCATAATAATCCATGCCCGTTAACCCGATGTAGGTCGCGTTCTATGCCTGAGTTGCCCGAAGTGGAAGTCACGCGCCGCAGTTTTGCGGCGGCCATTGCCGGGGCGAACATCGAAGGCGTTGCGATGGGCAAGCCGCTGCGGTGGCCGCTCGGGTGTGACCCCGGGGTTCTGGTGGGGCAGCAGGTGCTGGGTGTGCGCCGGCGGGGCAAATATCTATTGGCAGATACCAGCCGGGGCCTGCTGCTGCTGCACCTGGGCATGTCCGGCAGCTTGCGCTTTGGCCATGGCCTTCCTCCGCCAGGCGTGCACGACCATTTCGACATGGCCACCAGCCACGGGACGCTACGGCTGCATGATCCGCGGCGCTTCGGCGCGGTGGTCTATACCCAGGGCGAGCAGGATCCGGTCGCGGTCAAGCTGCTCGATGCGCTGGGCATGGAACCGTTGTCGGATTCCTTTTCGCTGGCCACGTTTCAAGCCGGGCTGAAAAAAAGCCGCACGCCCATCAAGCAGTTGCTGCTGGGCGGCAAGCTGGTGGTGGGGGTGGGCAATATCTACGCATCCGAGGTGCTTTTTCTGGCGGGTATCCGCCCGACCACGGTGGCGTCACGCATCGGCCCGGCCCGGGTGCGCAAGTTGCACGAGGCGATCGTGGCCGTGCTGGCCCGGGCGGTGGAGATGGGGGGCAGCACGCTGCGCGATTTCTCCAGTGCCGACGGCATGGCCGGACACTTCCAGACGCAGGCCAATGTCTACGGGCGCGAAGGTGCGCCCTGCCATGTTTGCACCACCCCCATCCGGCTGCTGCGCCAGGGTCAGCGAAGCACTTACTTCTGCGCGCAATGCCAACGCACCTGACGGCGGTGTGGAGCGAACTTTGCTTTTCAGCACAGTCTGTGGGCGGTCAATGCTATATTTTGTGCATGCCTGCCTCGCAGGCCATACCTAGATATCTCCGGGAGCACAGTGGGACCCTCATTCAACGAACAGTTCGACCAGCATGGCGTCTGGAGACGTGAATTCGCCCAGCAGCTCAAGCGGCTGGGCGACTGGATGTCTTCGCATGACCTCATGGACTCGGCAGTGCGCGAGCGCCTGCACAGGCTGGAAGAACAGGTTCGCAGCGACAAGGTCATGGTGGCTTTTGTCGCGGAGTTCTCGCGTGGCAAGTCGGAGTTGATCAACGCCATCTTCTTTGCTGACTACGGTCGCCGCATCATGCCGGCCAGCGCCGGGCGCACCACCATGTGCCCCACCGAGCTTGGCTACGACGCGAGCGTGGTCCCCAGCCTGCGGTTGCTGCCCATCGAAACCCGCCTGCAGATGCAGAGTTTGGCGGAATGGCGCATGAAGCCTGAACGTTGGCACGAGATCCGGCTCGATGTCGGCAATGCCGACCAGATTGCGAAGGCCCTGGAAAAGGTGGCCGAAGTGCGCAAGGTCAGCCTGGACAACGCCCGGGCGCTGGGTTTCTGGCACGACGACCTGGTCGACGAGAACCCCGTCCCGGACTCGCACGGTATGGTGGAAGTGCCCATGTGGCGGCACGCCATCATCAATATTCCGCATCCGCTGCTCAAGCAGGGCCTGGTCATCCTCGATACGCCGGGTTTGAATGCCGTGGGCGCCGAGCCAGAGCTGACCGTCAACCTGATTCCCCAGGCCCATGCGGTGGTGTTCATCCTGAGTGCGGACACCGGCGTGACGCGGTCCGATCTGTCGATCTGGCGCGAGCACCTGGCCATCTCTGCCGACAGCATGGATGCCCGCCTGGTGGTCCTCAACAAGATTGACACCTTGTGGGACACGCTCAATTCCGCCGAGCAGGTGCAGGCCCAGATAGAACGCCAGTGCCAGACGTCTGCCGAGATGCTGGGTGTGCCGCTGGAAAGGGTGGTGCCAGTCTCCGCACAAAAGGGCCTGGTGGCCAAGATCACGGCCGACGACGTGTTGCTGGAAACCAGCGGCCTTCCCGTGCTGGAGGAGGCGCTGGCCAAGGGCATCATGGGCCAGCGGCAATCCATCTTGCGGTCGGCCGTGGCCCATGGCGTGGCCAATCTGCGCACCGAGACGTCGCGGGTCATCAACATCCGCCGCCGCGACCTGGATGACCAGATGGCCGAGCTGCGCAGCCTGCGCGGCAAGAACGCGTCGGTGATCGAGTCGATGCGCCAGCGTATCGAGCAGGAGCAGCGCGAATTCGACCTGAGCACCTCCAAGATCCAGGCCGTGCGGGCCGTGCACCTCAAGCTGCTGCGCGACGTGTTCCAGCAACTGGGCGCGAAGTCGCTCAAGGGCGAGTTGTCCGAGCTGGCACAGACGCTGCAGCAAAAAGGGCTCAAGCTGGGCGTCAAGAAGATCTACGTCCAGACCTTTGACAAGCTGCGCAGCACCATGGACAAGGCGCAGGCGTCCGGCACCGAGATCCAGGCCATGCTGGGCGGAACCTTCCGGCAACTGAATGCCGAATTCGGATTTTCGCTGCAGGTGCCGCCGCCGCCGCAGCTGGAGCACTTCACGCACGATCTTCACCAGATCGAACAGAGCCACCTGCAGTACCTGGGCATGGGCAATGCGCTGAAGCTGGCGCAGCCCGAATTTGCAGAGCGATTGGTGCGCGCGCTGGCCATGCGTTTGCGCACGGTCTATGAGTCCGCGGCGAATGACCTGGAACTGTGGAGCAAGTCGGCCACCGCGCAGCTGGATGCCCAACTGCGCGAGCGCCGCCGCAGCTTCGCCCGCCGCATGGAGGCAGTCGACCGCATACAGCAGGCTGCCAGCGGACTGGTCGAGCGCATTTCCGAGATCGAAGCCGGCGAAGAAGAGCTGGGTCAATTGGAGCAAAAGCTCCACGAGTTGACGTCCAAGCTGGTCGCGCCTCCTGCCGTTGAAACCCTGGATGCCGACAAGCAACTCCTATCGGCATGAGTGAGGCAATGGGCGGCAGCGTCGCCGAGCGTGTGGTGGCCTGGCAGATGGCCAGTGGCCGCAATCATCTACCCTGGCAGCAGACCCGCGACCCCTACCGGGTGTGGCTGTCGGAGATCATGCTGCAGCAGACGCAGGTCAGCACGGTGCTGGACTACTACGCGCGTTTCCTGGCCCGCTTTCCTGATGTGGCGGCATTGGCCGCTGCGCCCCAGGACGAAGTCATGGGCCTGTGGAGCGGCCTGGGCTACTACACCCGCGCCCGCAACCTGCACCGCTGCGCGCAGCAGGTGGTGTCGGAGCATGGCGGGGCGTTTCCCCGTACGGCGGAAGTTCTGGCCACCTTGCCTGGCATCGGCCGATCCACGGCTGGTGCCATCGCTGCCTTCTGCTTTTCGCAGCGGGTTCCGATCCTGGATGCCAACGTGCGCAGGGTGCTGACCCGGCTGTTGGGGTTCGACGCGGATCTGGCGTCGGCCCGCAATGAGAAGGTGCTGTGGGAGCATGCGCAGGCGCTGCTCCCGGTGCACGATCTTGAAAACGCCATGCCCCGCTACACGCAGGGGTTGATGGACCTGGGGGCCACGGTATGCGTGCCCCGGGTGCCGCGCTGTGAGCTGTGCCCGCTGAACCACAGCTGTGTCGCGTTCAAGAAGGGTGACCCGGAGCGCTATCCGGTCAAGACGCGCAAGCTCTCGCGCCGCTCGGAGTCCTGGCAATTGCTGGTGCTCAGGAACCCGCAAGGGCAGGTATGGCTGCAACGGCGCCCTGGCACGGGCATATGGGCGGGCATGCACTGCGTCCCCATTTTTGAAGACAGCGCGTCGTTGCACCGGTGTGTGGAAACCTTGCCGTCTGCCTCCGGCCTGTCGGTGCAGGAGTTGCAGCCGTTTGTCCATGTGCTGACGCACCGCGACCTTCACCTGCATCCCGTGCTGGTCACTGGCGTGGCCGCAGCCCAGCCGACGGAAGACGGCGAATGGCTGGGCGCCGGCCAATGGAGTTCCATCGGTCTGCCCGCGCCCATTCGCAAACTGCTGGACACGACCCAAGCGTCGTTGTGGTGAGGTCAGGGCTGGTGTGAGGAGGTCCGCGGCGCGGCGTTTCAGCGGCCATCCAGCTCACGGTGCCTGCGCAGGGCAGTCCATCGGTCGCTGAACATCTCCGCGAGCCGTTCCACCAGGTACACGGAGCGGTGCTGGCCCCCGGTGCAGCCGATGGCCACCGTCACATAGCTGCGGTGGTTGCGGTCCAGGAACTCCAGCCAATGGGCCAGGAACTGCTCGATGTGCGCCTGCATCAGCGAGACCTCCGTCTGCTGGCGCAAGAAGCGCGCGACAGGCTCATCCAGGCCCGTCAGGTCGCGCAGCGCAGGTTCGTAGTGCGGGTTGGGCAGCATCCGCACGTCAAACACATAGTCCGCATCCATCGGTATGCCGCGCTTGAATGCAAAGGACTGGAAGACCAGGGTCAGCTGGCCGTGTGTCGTGGTCATCAACCCCTTGACGTAGCTTTGCAGCTGCGACGACCGGATGGTGCTGGTGTCGATGACATGCGACTGGTCGCGCAACGCGGCCAGAAGCTCGCGCTCCTCTTCGATGATCTGCACCAGCGCCTTGCGGCCTTGCTGCAGGTCTGCGTGCGACAACGGGTGGCGCCGCCGCGTCTCGGAAAAGCGCCGCACCAGCGTGTCGATGGTGGCATCCAGAAAGATGGATTGCACTGATACGCCCTGGCTGCGCAGCCGGGCCAGCTCCTGCGGGACCTGGTGCAACGATGTGGCACTGCGCACATCCATGGCGATGGCCAGGCGGTGGCCGTGGTGGTGGTGTTCCAGGGCGACGAATGCGGGGAGCAACTCAGGGGGCAAATTGTCGACGCAGTAGTACCCGGCATCTTCCAACGCATGCAAAGCCACAGATTTGCCGGAGCCCGACATGCCGGTGATCAGGACGATTTCCAACGCCATCAGCGGGCCCTTTCCTGGGGCGCTGCGGCGCTTGCCAGGTCCAGCATCTCGCGGGCGTGATTCAGGGATGCATCGGTGGATTTTTCACCCCCGAGCATGCGCGCAATCTCCGCCACACGGGTTTTGCCCTGCACGGCGACCACCGAGCTCGTCGTTCCGTCCGGGCTCTTGCGCTTGGCGACCTTGAGGTGATGGTGGGCGCAGGCGGCCACCTGCGGCAGGTGGGTGACGGCCAGCACCTGGCGATCGCTCCCCAGTTGCTGCATGAGCCGGCCCACGGTTTCGGCCACGGCCCCGCCCACACCCGAATCCACCTCATCAAAAATCAGCGTGGGTGCCAACCCGAGTTCACTGGTCGTCACGGAGATCGCCAGCGAGATCCGCGACAGCTCCCCGCCCGAGGCCACCTTGCCGATGGGCTTGGGCGTCATGCCGGGGTGCCCCGCCACCAGAAACACCACATCGTCGATGCCGTGGGACGACGGCTCTGCCGATTTGCTCACGGAGACTTCGAACTTGCCGCCTTCCATGCCCAGCCCCTGCATGGCCTGGGTAATGGCCAGGGACAGCTTGGGAGCCGCCTTGGCCCGCCCCAGCGACAGGGCGCGGGCCGCCGCCTGGTAGGCCTTGGCGCTGGCGGCCTCGGCTGCTTCCAGGCGTTCCAGATCGGTTGCCGCATCCAGCTGCTGCATTTCGCCCTTCCAACCCCTGAGCAGGGCGGGCAGCTCGGTGGGAGTGCGCTTGTACCGGCGTGCGAGCGTCATCCACTGCGAAATGCGGGCGTCGAGCTCTGCCAGACGCTGCGGGTCGATTTCAGCGTGCCGCAGATACAGCTGCAGCGAATGGGCCACGTCGCTCGCCTGGGCGAGGCTCGAGGCCAGGATGTCGGCAAGGCTTGCGAACTCGGGCTCGATGTGTTCCTGCCCGTGCAGCAGGGCGTGCGCGCGGCCGATGCCGGCGAGTGCGCCTGCATCGTCGTCCTGCAATGCATGCAGTGCGCCTTCGGCACCGTCCAGCAGTGCCTGGGCATGCGACAGACGCTTGTGCTGGGCGTCGAGTTCTTCCCATTCGCCATCGGCGGGCGCGAGCTTGTCCACCTCGCCGATCTGCCACTGCAGGCGTTCGCGCTCCTGCTGCAAATTGGCTTGGGACTGGCGGGCCTGCTCCAAGGTCTTCTGGTCGGCGCGCCACCGTGTCCAGCGCGCTGAAGTGTCGGCGCTGCTGAGGCCTGCAAACGCATCCAGCAAGCCGCGCACGGAGTCGGGCCGGGTCAGGCTCTGCCAGGCGTGTTGGCCGTGGATGTCCAGCAGCAAGTCTCCGAGGGCGCGCAACTGCGCCGCCGTGGCGGGCGTGCCGTTGATCCAGGCGCGGCTCTTGCCCTGGACATCGATGGTGCGGCGCAAGAGCAACGGCCCATCGGTCTCGAAACCGGCATCTTCCAGCCAGGGCGCGATGTGGGCGGGGTTGTCGAACTCGGCGCAAAGGTCTGCCTTGGTGGCGCCCTCTCGCACCGTGCCGGCATCTGCGCGTGAGCCCAGCACCAGTTGCAGCGCGTCGATCAGGATGGACTTGCCTGCACCGGTCTCACCGGTCAGCACCGTGAACCCGGGGCTGAGCTCCAGCTCCAGCGACTCCACGATGACAAAGTCACGCAGGGTGATGCGTCGCAGCGCCATGGTCAGGAGCCCCCTTCATTCCAGCGCAGCTTCTTGCGCAGGGTGGCGAAATAGTTCCAGCCCAACGGATGCAGAAACCGCACGCAGTGCTCCGAGCGTTTGACCAAGATGCGGTCGCCGTGCAGCAGCGATGCCAGCGACTGCATGTCGAAGTTGGCGCTGACGTCCCGGCCGCTGACCACCTCGACGGCCACCTCGGTGGCATCCGACAGCACGATGGGCCGGTTGGACAAGGTATGGGGCGCAATGGGCACGAGCACCCAGCCCGGAATGGAGGGGTGGAGCATCGGTCCGCCGGCAGACAGCGAATACGCCGTCGAGCCCGTGGGGGATGCAATGATGAGCCCGTCGGCCCGCTGGTTGGCCACGAAGCGGCCACCCACCTCCACACGCAGCTCCACCATGCCCGATGTGGCCCCCCGGTTGACGACCACGTCGTTCATCGCCAAGGCCTCGAACACCACCCGTTCATCGCGCACGACCCTGGCGTGCATCAATGGCCTCAGGTCCTCCTCGTATTCGCCCTGCAGCATGGGGGCCAGCGTGGCCTGGTAGGCATCGAAAGGAATGTCGGTGATGAACCCCAGGCGCCCCTGGTTGATGCCGATCAGCGGTGTGCCGAAGCGCGCCAGCCGGCGGCCGATGCCCAGCATGGTGCCGTCACCGCCCACGACCAGGCCCAGGTCGCACCGGGTGCCTATCTCGTCTACAGTCAGCGCTGGGTAGTGGGCCAGGCCCATGTTGCTGGCGGTCTCGGCCTCCAGGGCCACTTCGCACCCCTGCTGCTCCAGAAAATGCGCGATACCTTCGAGCGCCTGGCGCGAGGTGTCGCCCGCAGAGCCCGCTGATGAAGCCTGGTACTTGCCGATAAGGGCGACATGGCGGAAATTGGACGTCATCACGAAATTACATCATTAAAATCCTTCCATGCTCGATGACCGTGCCAAGTTGTTGCTTAAAGCCCTGGTCGAGCGCTACATCGCCGACGGGCAGCCTGTGGGCTCAAGAACTTTGTCGCGCGCGTCAGGGCTGGACCTGTCGCCCGCCACCATCCGCAACGTGATGGCCGACCTGGAGGAGCTGGGGCTGATTGCCAGCCCGCACACCTCGGCGGGGCGCATTCCCACTGCGCGAGGCTATCGGCTGTTCGTGGACACCATGCTCACCGTGCAGCGTGACTCGTTCATGCCCGCGCAGCTGGCGCCGGAGCAGCCGCAGAAAGTGATCGCCAACGCGGCACAGCTGCTGTCCAACCTGTCGCAGTTTGTCGGCGTGGTCATGGCGCCCAGGCGCACCTCTGTTTTTCGGCACATCGAGTTTTTGAAGCTCTCAGAACGGCGCTTTCTGGTGATCATCGTGTCGCCGGAAGGTGACGTGCAAAACCGCGTGATCTTTACCGAGGTCGACTACTCCGCATCGCAGCTGATAGAGACATCGAACTTCCTGAATGCGCACTACGCCGGCCTTGCCATGGAGCAGGTGCGCGAGCGCCTGAAGTCGGAGGTGGATGCGCTGCGGGGCGAGATCGCATCGCTCATGCAGGCCGCGGTGAACGTGGGTTCCGAAGCCATGTCGGCGGCCCAGGACGAGGTCGTGATATCCGGCGAGCGCAACCTGCTGGCCGTGAGCGATTTTTCCAGCGACATGGGCAACCTGCGGCGGGCCTTCGATCTCTTCGAGCAAAAGACCCAGATCCTGCGCCTGCTGGACATCTCGAGCCAAGCCGAGGGCGTGCGGATCTACATCGGCGGCGAGAGCCATGTGGTGCCGTTCGAAGAGCTGTCGGTGGTCAGCTCCCCCTACGAAGTGGACGGCAAGGTGGTCGGCACGCTCGGCGTGATCGGCCCCACGCGCATGCCGTACGACCGGATGATCCAGATCGTGGACATCACCTCCAAGCTGGTGTCCAACGCGCTCAGCCACCGCAAGTAAGCCCCTACAATACGGCGCTTGCCCCGTTGTGTATGCAGCGCAGGAGCATGGCTTGGGGCGTTAGCTCAGTTGGTTAGAGCAGAGGACTCATAATCCTTTGGTCGTTGGTTCAAGTCCAACACGCCCTACCACCACCAACCACCATCGATGTGTGGGCGGTGTTTGCAGATCAAAGCCATTTTTCTTGCCGGCTTCAGCCCGTTTACCTTTTGGACGTGCTGCAGTGCATTACAATCTCGGCTTGCGCTGAATTGTGCTTTTGTTGATGTGCTGCTAGCAGCAAGGGTCAACAAAAAATGATGATTTTCAAGGGTCGCCAAGAAATCATGCTATAATTCAAAGCTTAGCGGCTGTAGCTCAGCTGGATAGAGTACTTGGCTACGAACCAAGGGGTCGTGGGTTCGATTCCTGCCAGCCGCACCAATGTTTAAAGCCTGCAATCGCAAGATTGCAGGCTTTTTCATTTGTCCCAGCGTTACTCGCTGACAGGGGATATCTGCGATGAGCAAGGCCTTTACCAAGGAAACCGATGCATCCGATGAGGACGAATTGGCGTTGCCAGCGCTGCCTGCTGGCGGCAAGAACTACATCACCCCGGCCGGCTATGCGCGGCTGCGGGACGAGTTGCTGGACCTGATCGACAACGAGCGCCCTAAGGTCGTGGAGGCCGTGCACTGGGCGGCCAGCAACGGAGACCGGTCTGAAAACGGCGACTATCTCTACGGCAAAAAACGCTTGCGAGAGATCGACCGGCGCATCCGCTTCCTCACCAAGCGGCTCGAGATTGCCGAGGTGGTGGACCCCAGCCTGCACGCAGGCAGCGATCAGGTGTTCTTTGGCGCCACGGTCACCTACTTCGATGACGAAGGGGTGGAGCGCACGATCACCATCATGGGCATTGACGAGGCGGACAGCCGCGAGTCGCAGGTGAGCTGGATCTCTCCGGTGGCGCGCGCGCTCTTGAAAGCCCGGGTGGGCGACGAGGTGCAACTACCCACGCCGGGCGGCGTGCGAAGCCTGGAAGTGGTGGCAGTGCAGTACCCGCCGCGCACCGAACGCGCAGGCTGAGCGGGGCTGCCGCAGACGCCGGGCCGGCCGACGCTGCTGGACGTTCAGGCAGCCTGTGGGGTGATGCGTGCGGCGCGAATGACCGCCTGCGTGCGGCGCAGGTTGCGCAGCGCGGTTTCCAGGTGGGTCTGGTCCCGCACTGCCACGATGAACCGCAAGTCCGTGGTGTCCAGAGCGGCCTCGTCATCCATGTCCACGTGGGTGATGTCGGCTTCCGAGTTGGCCAGTTCTGCGGCCACGCGGGCCAGTACGCCTTTGCCGTTGGTGACGGTAACCACGACCCCGGTCTCGAACATGCGCGTGGGCTCGTCCGACCAGTCCACCGCAATGAACCGCTCGCTGTCCTTGTGCTGCAGCCGTTTGGCCACCGTGCAATGCGCGTTGTGGACGACCAGGCCTTCGCCGCGGCCCAGGTAGCCGACGATGCTGTCGCCCGGCACGGGGCGGCAGCACGAGGCGTATTGCACCGATGCGTTTTCACTGCCGTCCAGGGTCACCGCTCCTTGCGAGAGTGTCTCGTGCGACGTGTAGCGCTCCCGCGTCATGAGCAGGGCGTCGGGGCGGTGGCCGTGCTCGGACATCAACACCATGAGCCGCTTGGCCACGATGCTGGCGATGCGCTTGCCCAGGCCCAGGTCGGTCATGAGCTCGCTGCGGGTGCGGTTGCCCGTAAAGCGAAGCAGCTTGTCCCACAGGGGCTGTGTTTCCGCGGAGACCGGCGGCAGTTGCTCCAGGCCCTCGGCGCGGATGGCCTGGGTCAGCAGTTTTTCTCCCAGGCCTTCGGATTCGGTCTGGGCCAGGGTCTTGAGGTAGTGCCGGATCTTCGAGCGTGCACGGCCGGTGCGGACAAAACCCAGCCACGCTGGATTGGGCGTGGAGATGGGCGCCGTGATGACTTCCACCACATCGCCGTTCTTGAGCTCGGTGCGCAGGGGCACCTGCTCGTTGTTGATCTTGGCGGCCGTGGTGCGGTCGCCCACATTGCTGTGGATGGCGTAGGCGAAGTCGACCACGGTGGCGCCGCGCGGCAGGGCCATGATCTGGCTCTTGGGCGTGAACACGTACACCGCGTCGGGAAACAGGTCCACCTTCACGTGGTCCCAGAACTCCGCCGCGTCGCGGGTTTCGTTCTGGATGTCGAGCAGCGACTGCAGCCACTTGGTGCCCAGGCGTTCGGCAGACGTACCGTCTCCATCCTGCGCCTTGTACAGCCAGTGCGCGGCCACGCCGGCTTCGGCGATCACGTGCATCTCGTCGGTGCGCATCTGGAACTCGATGTTCACGCCCGAGGGGCCCACCAGCGTGGTGTGCAGCGACTGGTAGCCGTTGAGCTTGGCAATCGCGATGTGGTCCTTGAACTTGCCTGGCACGGGCTTGTACATCTGGTGCAGCACACCCAGCGCGGTGTAGCAGTCCGTCACAGTGGGCACGATGACCCGAAAGCCGTAGATGTCGGTCACCTGGGCAAAGCTCAGGTGCTTGAGGTCCATCTTCTGGTAGATGGCGTACAGCGTCTTCTCGCGGCCGGCCAGGCGCACCTGCATGCCGATCTTGGAGAAGGCTGCATCGACCTCGGTCTGCACCCGCTGCACCAGGTCGCGGCGGCGGTTGCGCGATTTGTTGACGGCCTTGGACAAGGTGGCGTAACGCCAGGGGTGCAGGTGCCGGAACGACAGGTCCTGCAGTTCGCGGTAGGTCTGGTTCAGGCCCAGGCGGTGGGCGATGGGTGCGTAGATCTCCAGCGTCTCCGAGGAGATGCGGCCCCATTTGCTGCGCGGCATGTCCGACAGCGTGCGCATGTTGTGCGTGCGGTCGGCCAGCTTGATCAGGATCACGCGGACGTCGCGGGCCATGGCCAGCAGCATCTTGCGGAAGGATTCGGCCTGGTTTTCCTCGCGGGTGTTGAACTGCAGCTTGTCCAGCTTGGTGAGGCCGTCCACCAGCTCGGCCACCGGCGCGCCGAAGCGGTCGATGAGGTCTGCCTTGGTGACGCCGCAGTCTTCCATGGCGTCGTGCAGCAGCGCTGCCATGAGCGCCTGGGCGTCGAGCTTCCAGGTGGCGCACTGCGCGGCCACCGCGATCGGGTGCGTGATGTAGGGCTCGCCGCTGTTGCGCAACTGGCCCAGGTGGGCCTCGTCGGCAAACCGGTAGGCCTGGCGCACTTGCTCGATGCTGGTGGCATCCAGGTAGTCCAGGCTGTCGGTCAGCGCGGCAAAGCTGGCCGCGGCTGCATTGGCCGCCGCTGCGGCTGCCGAGAGTGTCCCTGCCGAGGGCGAATCGCCAGGCCGGGGCTGCGTTGCAGAAGGTGAGTTGAGCACCGCGTTCATGCCTTTAATGTAGCGCGGGTGCGCACCCGGCGAGTTCGGTGCAAAAAAAAGCACCGCTGGCGCGGTGCTTTTTGCGGGCGCGGCCCGGCAGAAACCTCAACCAGGAACCTTCTTGAGCATCTCCAGACCCACCTTGCCTTCGGCGATTTCGCGCAGGGCGGTCACGGCGGGCTTGTTGCGGCTTTCGATACGGGGAGCATGGCCCTGGCTCAGCATGCGAGCGCGGTAAGTGGCCGCCAACACGAGCTGGAAACGGTTGGGGATCTTTTCCAGACAGTCTTCTACGGTGATGCGTGCCATGGGGTGTACTCCGGGGATTCAGGTGATATTGAGCGACTGGAAGGTGTCAGCACGCGCGCGGCGCTGGGCGGCGTACTTCAGGCGCTGGGCATGAACCACGGCTTTCAGGTCGAAAAGCGCGCGTTCAAACAACTCGTTGATTATAACGAAGTCGAATTTGCCGACCTGGGCCATCTCTTCGGCCGCATTCTTGAGGCGCACTTCGATGACGTCCGCAGAGTCCTCGCCCCGGCGCTCCAGGCGCGAGCGCAGCTCTTCCCAGCTGGGCGGGAGGATGAACACCAAAATGGCGTTGGCAAACGCCTGCTTGATCTGCAAGGCGCCCTGGAAGTCGATCTCCAGGATCACGTCCGTGCCCTGGGCGATGCGCTCCTCGATGGCTTTCTTGGAGGTGCCGTAGCGGTTGCCGTGGACATGCGCCCACTCCACGAAGGCGTTGCCTTCGATCATGGCGTCGAACTCGGACTGCGAGGCGAAGTAATAGTCGCGCCCGTGCTTTTCCTGCCCGCGCGGAGGGCGGGTGGTGTGCGAGATCGACAGGTGCACGTGGGAGTCAAGCTCCAGCAGGGCCTTGACCAGGCTGGATTTGCCGGCGCCGCTGGGCGCCGCCACTACGAAGAGATTTCCTGGATAGTCCATAGCGAATAGGCGCTCAGCGCTATCAAAACACGGGGGTCATTCAATATTTTGCACCTGCTCGCGCATCTGCTCGACCAGCACCTTCATGTCGACGCTGATGCGCGTGAGGTCCAGGGCGGCCGACTTGGAGCCCAGGGTGTTGGCCTCGCGGTGCAGCTCCTGGATGAGGAAGTCCAAGCGCTTGCCCACTTCGCCGCCCTTTTTCAGCAGGCGCTCGATTTCGTCCAGGTGCGAGTCGAGCCGGGTGATTTCCTCGGCCACGTCGATGCGGATGGCAAAGGCCGTGGCCTCTGTCAGGGCGCGGTCGCGCGCGGCCTCGGGTGCCACGGCGCCGTCGGTGAGCGCCATGGCTTCCTTCCAGCGCTCCATGAAGCGGGTGCGTTGCTGCTCGACCAGCTGGGGCACCATGGGGCCGGCCTGCGCCGCCAGGGCGCGCAACTGCTTGAGGCGGTCCTGAAGCATCGCGGCCAG
Source organism: Acidovorax sp. NPDC077693 (assembly GCF_044542805.1). NCBI lineage: Bacteria > Pseudomonadati > Pseudomonadota > Betaproteobacteria > Burkholderiales > Comamonadaceae > Acidovorax > Acidovorax sp. NPDC077693. The sequence continues at coordinate 393,793 of NZ_JBITVD010000003.1, forward strand.
GCGCTTGCCTTCGCGTTCGCGGGCGGCCATGAGGGCGTCGAGCGCCTCTTCCGCCAGGGCGGGAACCGCGTCGCTCCAGTCTTCGCTCGCCGAGGGGGCGTTGGCGCACAGGCGCAGCGCGTCGGCCACGGTGAGGGGGGCGGCGTTGGGCAGCCAGGCCTTCACCGAGTCCTGGATGGAATTGAGCCGCTGCAGCAGGCGCGGGGGTGGGTCCTGCAGCGTGTTGCTGTCCTCGGACTCCAGCGCGGCGCGCACTTCGACCTTGCCGCGCTTCAGGCGCGCGGTCAGCAGGCTGCGCAGGGCGGGCTCCTGCGCGCGCAGTTCGTCGGGCAGGCGGAAAGACAGGTCCAGAAAGCGGCTGTTGACCGAGCGGATTTCGAGCCCCAGCCGGCGCGACGGCGTCGCTCGGGCATCGGTTTCTGCGCCAGTGGCGGACGTGCCATGCTGTGCGCTGGCGTATCCGGTCATGCTGTAAACTGGCATTGGACTTTTTGATGGTTGCTTGCGATCCGGCGATTATCCGGGTTCCGCTCTACCCCTGAGTCATCTTCGCAAAATATGTCAAAAATCAAGCCGGCGCCCTTGCCGCCCGACACCGCCATTGGTGGATACCGCGTGGTTCGCAGGGTGTCCTCCGGGGGCTTTGGTGTGGTGTACCTCGCCACCGACAGCGAAGGCCAGCAGGTCGCGATCAAGGAATACCTCCCCTCTTCGCTGGCCACCCGTGCGCCCGGCGAGCTGCTGCCCAAGGTGCCCTCCGAAAAACTCTCGCTGTACCGCCTGGGCCTCAAGAGCTTCTTCGAAGAGGGCCGCTCGCTCGCCCAGATCTCCCACGCCTCCGTGGTGAGCGTGCTCAACTTCTTTCGCGAGAACGAAACCGTCTACATGGTGATGAACTACCTGGAGGGTGCGACCCTGCAGGACTTCATCATCACCGCGCGCGACCTGAAGACGCAGAAGGTCTTTCGCGAGTCCACCATCCGCTCGCTGTTCGACGAGGTGCTGCGCGGGCTGCGCATCGTGCACCAGCACAAGATGCTGCACCTGGATATCAAGCCGGCCAACATCTTCATCACCGACGACAACAAGGCTGTGATGATCGATTTCGGCGCCGCGCGCGAGGTGCTGTCCAAGGAAGGCAACTTCATCCGCCCGATGTACACCCCCGGCTTTGCCGCGCCCGAGATGTACCGGCGCGATTCGTCGATGGGCCCCTGGACCGACATCTACGCCATCGGCGCCTGCATCTATGCCTGCATGCAGGGCTTTCCGCCCAACGAGGCGCCGCAGCGCATCGAAAAGGACCGCCTCTCGCTTGCGCTGACCAAGCTGCGCGGCGTGTACTCCGACAACCTCATCGAGGTGGTGGAGTGGTGCATGGCCCTCGATCCGCTGTCGCGCCCGCAGTCCGTGTTCGCGCTGCAAAAGGAGCTCAGCCGCGAGGGCGAGCGCCGCTACACCAAGCTGTCCGTCGGCGAAAAAATGCGTCTGCAGCTGGACACGCTCGTGTCCGACACCAAGAAGAATGTGCAGAAGGTGGGCGAAGCCACCGGTATCGGAGCCAAACCCAAATGAACACGACTGACGCCCAGCGGGTGGGGGTGGGGCGCCCATGAAGTTCTCCGTATTCCAGATCAGCCGCCGCGGCGGCCGCGAGAAGAACGAAGACCGCATGGGCTATTGCTACACGCGCGAATCGGGCCTGTTCGTGCTGGCCGACGGCATGGGCGGACACCCCGAGGGCGAGGTCGCCGCGCAGATCGCGCTGCAGACCATCTCGGCGCTGTTCCAGCGCGAGGCCAAGCCCCAGCTCAAGGACGTGCAGGAGTTTCTCTCGGGTGCCTTGCTGGCGGCCCACCACCAGATCCTGCGCTACGCCACCGACAAGGGGATGCTCGACACACCGCGCACCACCCTGGTGGCTGCCGTGGTGCAGGCCGGCACGGCCACCTGGATCCACTGCGGCGATTCGCGCCTGTACATGGTGCGCGACGGCGACCTGCTGACCCGCACGCGCGACCACTCGTACATGGAACTGCGCAACTCGCCGCCACCGGGCCTGGAGCGCATCAACCGCAACGTGCTGTTCACCTGCCTGGGCTCTCCCACCAAGCCGATCTACGACATCACCGGCCCGGTGTACCTGGAGCAGGGCGACCGCATCCTGCTGTGCTCTGACGGCCTGTGGGGCACGCTCAGCGACGACGACATCTCCAAACAGCTCGCCCGCAACACCGTCTCGCATTCCGTGCCAGACCTGGTGGAGGCCGCGCTGCGAAAGGCCGGCGACAGCAGCGACAACGTCACGGTGATCGCGCTGGAATGGGAAACGCCGGACGCCTTCGAGTCCACCCAGGGCGTGTCCACCGACAGCATCAGCGACGACGTGTTCGCGTCCACCATCCAGGCCGGCCCGTTGGACGGGCTGGTGGACGACCTCGATGACGAAGCCATTGAACGCTCCATCGCAGAGATCAACGAGGCCATCCGGCGGTCTGCGGCCAGAAAGGCGTGACGCCGCGCGCCGGACCGCCGTGTGCGCTGCGGCGGCTACTCGCCGGCTGCCGCGCCGTGCGGCCGGGAGCGCAGCGCCGGTGCGATGCGGCGGTCTCCGTGCACTGCCAGCGGGCCTGAGCCGCACAGCACGCGCTGCGCCGGGTCGGTTGCTTGTCGGGCTGCGCGCGGACCTGCCGGCCCGGGCTTTTATTCTTCTTCTTCGTCTTTTGCTCTGGCCTTTGCGCCGGGCGGCCCCGCCGGGCCGCATTCATTCCTCGGGAACCGACAACACCATGACCACCTTTGAACGCACCGGCGGCCGCAGCGCCGACCAACTGCGCCCTGTGCGCATCACCCGCCACTACACCATGCATGCCGAAGGCTCGGTGCTGATCGAGTTCGGCAACACCAAGGTCCTGTGCACCGCATCGGTGGAAGAGCGCGTGCCACCGCACAAGCGCGGCAGCGGTGAAGGCTGGGTCACTGCCGAATACGGCATGCTGCCCCGGTCCACGCATTCCCGCAACGACCGCGAGGCCGCGCGCGGCAAGCAAAGCGGCCGTACGCAGGAGATCCAGCGCCTCATCGGCCGGTCGCTGCGCGCGGTGTTCGACCTCAAGCTGCTGGGCGAGCGCACCATCCAGCTCGACTGCGACGTGATCCAGGCCGATGGTGGTACCCGCACCGCGGCCATCACCGGCGCGTGGGTGGCGGCGCACGATGCGGTCAGCCGGCTGATGGCCAGCGGCAAGGTCACGCGGTCGCCGCTGGTGCAGCCCGTGGCCGCCATTTCCGTGGGCATCGTGCAGGGTACGCCGCTGCTCGACCTCGAATACGTGGAAGACGTCGACTGCGACACCGACATGAACGTGGTGATGACCGGTGCGGGCCATTTCGTCGAAGTGCAGGGCACGGCCGAGGGCGCCGCCTTCACCCGCGCCGAGATGGACCGGCTGCTCGCCCTGGCTGAAAAAGGCATTGCCGACCTGGTGGCCCTGCAGCAGCAGGCGCTGGCTGTGAGTGCTCCTTAATTGATAGCTGCTAGCGCTTGATAGACAAGTGGTAGCGACCATTTTGACCATGAAAATCGTTCTTGCATCCAACAACCGCGGCAAGCTGGCCGAGCTGCAGGCCATGCTGGCCCCGCTGGGCGTAGAGCTGGTGCGTCAGGCCGACCTGGGCGTGGGCGAGGCCGACGAGCCCTTTCGCACCTTTGTGGAAAACGCGCTGGCCAAGGCGCGCTTCGCCTCGGCGCACACCGGGCTGCCCGCCCTGGCTGACGATGCCGGCCTGTGCGTGGACGCGTTCGGCGGCCTGCCCGGTGTGGACACGGCTTACTACGCCACCCAGTTCGGCTACGACAAAGGGGACGACACCAATGTGCAGGCACTGCTCGAGCAGATGCAGGCCGTGGACCAGCGCCGTGCCGCCATGGTCAGCACGCTGGTCGCCGTGCGCAGTCCCGAAGACCCCGAGCCCCTGATCGCCGTAGGCCGCGTGGTCGGCGAGATCGCGCGGGAGCGCCGTGGCAGCAACGGCTTCGGGTTCGACCCCATCATGTTCATCCCCGAGTTCGGCAAGACCTTTGCAGAACTGCCCGTCGAAGTGAAGAACGCCCACAGCCACCGCGGCCGCTCAGCGCAGCAGATGCTGGCGCTGCTGCGCGAGCGTTGGCTGTGAGCGCCACAGCGCTGCACAGCCAGGGCGATTTGTCTGCAGAGCCTCCGCCATGAACACCATTCCCATCACACCTGCAGCCACGGCCGCGCCCGCAGAGCCAGCGCCCCAGCGCGACATCCAGCACTACATGCGCCCGGGCTTGCTGCAACTGCAGAGCCTGCCGCCGCTGTCGCTGTACGTGCACCTGCCGTGGTGCCTCAAGAAGTGCCCGTACTGCGATTTCAATTCGCATGAGGCCCGCAGCGACGCCGACGCCGGTGGCTCCGCCGTGCCCGAGCAGCGCTACATCGACGCCCTGATGGCCGACCTGGAATCCGCGCTGCCGCTGATCTGGGGGCGCACCGTGCACAGCATCTTCATCGGTGGCGGCACGCCCAGCCTGTTTTCGCCCGCCTCCATCGACCAGCTCATCGGCGGCATCCGTGCGCGGCTGCGGCTGGAGGCCGACTGCGAGATCACGATGGAGGCCAACCCCGGCACCTTCGAGAAAGACCGCTTTCGCGCGTTTCGTGGTGCAGGCATCACCCGGCTGTCGGTGGGAGTGCAGAGCTTCAACGACCGGCACCTGAAGGCCCTGGGCCGCGTGCACGACCGCGCGCAGGCCCTGGCGGCCGTCCAGGAGGCGTCCGAGGCCTTCGACACCTTCAACCTGGACATCATGTACGCGCTGCCGGGCCAGACGCTGCAGGAGATGGAGCAGGACATGCAGACCGCGCTGGCTCTGAAGCCGCCGCACATCTCCATCTACCACCTCACCATCGAGCCCAACACCTACTTCGCCAAGTACCCGCCGGCCATCCCCGAGGACGACCAGGCCTACGCCATGCTCGACCGCATCACCGAGATGACGGTGCAGGCGGGCATGTCGCGGTACGAGATATCAGCGTACGCGCAGCCCGGGCACGAGTGCTTGCACAACACCAACTACTGGCAATTCGGCGACTACCTGGGCATTGGTGCGGGCGCGCACAGCAAGCTCAGCTTTGCACACCGCGTGGTGCGGCAGGTGCGCTTTCGCGAGCCGCGCCTTTACATGGACAACGCCCTGGCCGGGCGCCCCGTCGCGCAGGACGATGAGGTCAAGCGCGCCGACCTGCCGTTCGAATTCATGCTCAATGCCCTGCGCCTGCGCGACGGCTTTGCCCTGCAGGACTTCACGGCCCGCACGGGCCTGCCCATCACGGCCATCGCCAAGGCCTTGCAGGAGGCCGAGCGCAAGGGCCTGATCGAGCGGGACATGGCCCGCGTGCGCGCTACCGAGCGGGGCTTCGACTTCCTGAACGACCTGCAGGAGCTGTTCCTCGCCGATTGAGCGGCCTCAGGCGCTGCCGACGCCTGGCGCGTCTGCAATCGGCGCAGCCGTCCTCAGCCGCACGTCACGGCCACGACGCGCCCGCTGGCGTCCACCTCCAGGTTCAGCCGCTGGGCGTTGAACTCCTTGGTGATCATCTGCCCGGGGCGCAGGATGCGGGCCATCTGCGCGCCCGAGCGCGTGCGGGCGGATTCGACCACCGTGGGCGTGCTGTCTTGCCCCACCGCGCCCTGTGCGGGCTGTGCATTGCACATACCGCTGGGCGGTGGCGGCGGCGCACTGGCGCCTGTGGAGCCGCTGGGCGCAGAAGGCGATGTCCCGTAGCCCGAGCAACCGGCAATGGCAGCCGCGGCGAGGACCAGGCTGGTGGAGACGAAACGAATGGGTCGGGGCATGTCAGGAACTCCTCAAAATCTGGATGCACTGCAGCCACCATAAAGGAAGGCTCAGCGGGCGGGGGTGTCCACCGGTAACAACGCAGGGGCTGTAGGCGGAAATAGCTGCGCAGCACGTTGTGGCGAATTTCGAAAATTATCAGTGCGATCGCATCGTTGGAAGAGTCGGCTCCGTCCTACATGCCGGGTTTTCACACCCCTCTAATATCCATCCGTCGACACCCTCTCGACATCCCTCCCGCTTGCACCATGCAAGTGTTAAGCCCGCACTGTGCGGGCTTTTTTTTGGGCCGAAGGGTTGTGCGGGTTGCAGATGGCGGGATGTCTGCCTGCCAACTTGCCAACTTGCCAACTTGCCAGCTTGTGGCATGCAGGAAGCCAACGGCCGGTGCCTGGCAGCGGAATGTCACCACTCCAGCGGCATGCACCCACCTCCGCCCGACTCAGCGTCCTTGAGGGGGCAGCATCGGTTCCTTGACTGCAGCATCGCCGGCCAGCAGGCGCGTATACAAGGCCAGATAGGGCTTGGCGGCATGCGCCCACGCATAGTCCTGCGCCATGCACCGCTTTTGCAGCGCGGCCCATTGCTGCGGCTTGCGCCACGCTGCCAGCACGCGGTCTGCCGTGGCGTCGAAGTCGGACTGCGCCATGCCCGGCATCACGAAGCCTGTGCCTCTGGTCAGGCGGCTGTCCGCGTCCTGCACCGTGTCCGCCAGTCCGCCGGTGCGCGTGACGAGCGGCGGCGTGCCGTACACCTGGCTGTACATCTGGTTCAGTCCACAGGGCTCGAACCGGGAGGGCATGAGAAAGCAGTCCGCCCCCGCTTCGATGAGGTGCGCCAGGCCCTCGTCGAACCCCAGCGTCACCTGCACCTGCCCCGGATGCGCGGCGGCCAGTGCGGTCAGCGCGTCTTCCAGGCCCGCCTCGCCGCGCCCCAGTACGGCCAGTTGTGCGCCCTGGGCCAGCAGTCTGCGGGCGCCAGCGATCACAAAATCCACACCCTTTTGCGTCGTGAGGCGCCCCACCATGCCCAGGAGCGGGCCGCTGCCGGCCTGCAAGCCGCAGCGCGCGCGCAGGGCCGCCCGGTTCAATGCCTTGGGCGCCAGGTCGTCTGCGCTGTAAGGCGCTGCAATGAGCGGATCGTGCCCGGGGTTCCAGATGGCCGTGTCGATGCCGTTGAGCAAACCGTGCAGCTTGCCCGCGTGGTGGCGCAGCAGGCCATCGAGCCCGAAGCCCAGCGCGGGCTGCTGGATCTCCGCGGCATAGGTGGGGCTGACCGTCGTGATGGCGTCCGCGTACTGCAGGCCGGCCTTGAGCATCGACAGCTGGCCCCAGTACTCCACGCCCTCGGTGCCGCGGTGGGCAGGGTGCACCTCCAGCAGGTCCGCAGCGGCCATCGGAAACACGCCCTGGAACGCCAGGTTGTGCACGGTCATCACGCTGCGCGCGGTGCGGCCCTCGCCCATCTGGCGGCGCTGGTGCAGGTACAGCGGGGCCAGCGCGCAGGGCCAGTCGTTCGCGTGCACGATGTCGGCCTGCCAGCCGATGGGGGTCTCGGGCGAGCCGATGAGCGCCGCCACGCGCGCGAGAAAGCCGAACCGCAGTGCCTGGCCATGCCCATCGGGGTCGCCCGGGTTGGCATAGGGCGTGTCGGCCGTGCCGTACAGAGCGGGGCAGGACAGCAGCCACAGCGGCGGCACGCCTGCGCAGCGCACGCGCAGCACCTGCGCAGCCGGCCAGCGGCCCTGGGCGGGCAGCGCGACGATGGCGTCGAGGCTGCCGTCGATCTTCATGTCGGCATAAGCTGGCATCAGCAGCGCGACATCGGCACCGCGCTGCGCCAGTGCGGCAGGCAGCGCGGCGCTCACATCACCCAGGCCCCCGGTCTTGACCAGGGGCGCGCACTCGGGCGTGACGAACAGAACTTTCATGGAATCATGTCTTGGGTGACCAGTACGGCAAACGGCAGGCGGCTCCCGCCTGCGCCCACGGCGCCCAGCACGGCGGACAGCGGCAGGTGCTGGGCATTGTCCAGGGTCTGGCCGGTGAAAAGATCCACCCAACGCGCAGGCTTGGCAAGGGCCGGGTGGGCATCTGCCAGGCTGACCTGCGTGTCCTGCCAGTCGCCGCGGTGCTGGGCGTCCCACGCGGCCAGCAGCCGGCCGCACACCACCACCAGGGCCTGGCCCTCATGCACGCGCGCATACGCCAGTGCGTGGGACGCCGCAGGGCCTTGCACCGCCAGCGGCAGATAGATGGCATCGCGCAGCAGCGCCGCGTGGCGTGCGCGCAGCTGCAGCAGCCGCCAGGTCACCAGCTGCTTGGTGGCCGCTGGCATGTCTGCTGCCGTGCCCAGAAGGCTTGTCCAGTCGGCGGGCGTGGGGTAGTGGCCTGGCGCATACAGGGCCTGCAAAGGCTGCAGCGATGCCTGCAGCTGCAGGAAGTCCACCGGGCGCCGGTTGTCCGGGTCCACCAACGAGAAGTTCCACTGCTCGCAGCCCTGGTAGATGTCGGGCACGCCCGGCGCCGTGAGCTTGATCGCCACCTGGCACAGGCTGTTGCGAAAGCCGTACGGCGCGATGCGCTGCACCCAGGCCTGCAGGGCGTGCAGGAACTCGCCGCTGGCCAGGGCTTTGGCGATGTAGTGCCGCACCGCGTCTTCGTAGGCCTCGTTGGGAAAGAGCCAGTTGCTTTGCAGCTTGGCCTCGCGCATGGCCTTCACCATGTACCGCTCGATGCGCTCCTTCAGCATGGGCAGGCATTCATCGTCGCAGCCCGTGGCGGGCCAGATGCCCACCAGCGCCTGGAACAGGGCCCACAGGTCGTGCGCGCTGGGCGCTGCCGCATCGTCCACCGTGCGGCGAAACGGCTCTGCCGCCGCCTGCAGCGCGTGCACCGTGGCCTCCCACTCGTCCACCAGTTCGGACAACACGTTCAGCCGTGCGCGCACGTCTTCCGAGCGCTTGCTGTCGTGCGTCGAGGTGGCCAGCAGGCCGTACGGCACATGCCGGGCGCGCTGCATGTTGGCCTGGTGGAAGGCGGAGACCGGCAGTCCGAAGCGCCGCGGTTCGGCACCCACATCGTTGAGCGAGACCAGGCGCACGTAGCGGTAGAACAAGGTGTCTTCCACCGCCTTGGCCATCACCGGCGCGGTGAACTGCTGCCACCGCCGCACGAAGTGCGCGCGCAACTCGGGTGCAGGGCCGTCTTCGCCCATCAGCACCGCGCGCACAAAGGCCAGCACGCCGCCTTCGGCCGTGCCCAGGCGTCTGCGCGCTGCCGCAATGGCCCAGTCGATGTGCTGCACATCGATGGCACTGGGCGCCGCGCCGCCCGGCACGACGTAGGTGCGGTACACCGGGAACTGCGTGGCCACTTCGACCAGGGCCACCCGCAGCTGGTTGCGGGTGAAGTCGCAGGCGCGCCGGTCGGCCCGCGTGATCTGGCTCAGGGTGCTCACCAGCCACGCCAGGTCGCTGAACAATGCGGTCTCGATGATGAGCCGCTTGCACTCGCGCGCTGCGTCTTCGAAGGCCAGGGTGTGACCGGTGAACCCCAGGTAGACCGCATCGAAGCGGTCCTGTGCATCGGGGTCGACGAACACTCCGTTGACCAGCCGCGAGAAGCGGTACCCGGTGCCGCCATGCACCTGCCAGTCGGCGGGCAGGGGCTCGTGCTCGGCCATGATCTTCTCGACCACGATGTACAGCGCGCGCGGCGGCAGGCCTTGCGCCTGCAGCAGGCCCTGGTAGCGCTGCTGCAGCCGCGTGAAGTACTGCGCAGGGTCGGCCAGGCCATCGGGGTGGTCGATGCGCAGGCCGCTGACCTTGCCCTGCGCCAGCCAGCGGAAGGTCAGGGCGTGGACGGCATCGAACACCTCGGTGTTTTCCATGCGCACCGCCGCCAGTGCATTGACGTCGAAGAACCGGCGGTAGTTGATGTCGTCGCCAGCCACCCGCCAGTCCGCCAACCTGTACGCCTGGCCCTGCAGCAACTGGTCGAGCAGGTCGAAGCTGGCCGCGTCGCCCGGCGTTCCGTTCACCCGCGCCAGGCTGGCGTCGATCCAGTCGCGCACCCAGGCCAGGCGCGACGCAAATCCGGCCAGGCGCTGCTGGTGCACGGTGGCATCGCGCAGCCGGGTGGTCCGCAGCGCCGGGTCCGGCGTGTCGTGCGGGGGCAGCAGGCCCAGGGCATCCACCAGCGAGTGCACGGCGGCGAGGTCGTCCTGCCCGGCCCCGGGCGTGGCCGCCACCGGCAAAGGCACCGCGCCGAGCACCAGCGCGTAGCTGCGGGGGTCGAGCGGGAAGGTGCGCTCCCAGTACGCCACGGCAAAGCGCCCGGTGTCGCCATCGAAGCGCACCTGCAACTCGCCAGACTCCAGCACCTTGCCATAGTGGTCGCCCAGCACGGGCAACAGCACGCGGTGGCGCGTCTGTGGATTGGCGGGGTTCCATTCGATATCGAACGTCGTGGCGTGCGGGGACGACATGCCGTGCTCGAGCACGTCGCGCCACCAGCGGTTGCCGGCATCGTCCACACCCATGTGGTTGGGCACCGTGTCCAGCAGATGGCCCATGCCGTGCTCTGCCAGGGCTGTGCACAGGGCATCGTGGTCGTCGTCGGTGCCGATCTCGGCATTCAGGCGGGACGGGTCGACCATGTCGTAGCCATGGGTGCTGCCCTCGGTGGCCTGCAGGTAGGGCGAGGAGTACAGATGGCTCACCCCCAGCGCGTGCAGGTAGGGCACGGCGGCACGCGCCTGCGCGAAGTTGAAGTCCTTGTGCAACTGCAACCGGTACGTGGCGCGCGGGATGTCCGCCGTGTGCAGCGCAGGCAGGGCGCTCTCGGTGCTGTGCAGGCCTCCACCGCGCTCCTGGCGCACGGCTGCGCTGATGGCCGCAAAGAACGGGCCGGCAGGCAGTTGCTCCAGCGTGCATGCCATGCGGCGGCGCCAGTTGGGGTGTACGTCGTCGGTCGTGCCTGGCACGTTGGGCTGCTCGCGCTGGCCCAGCAGGTCCTCCAGCTGCACACCCACCAGCATGCAGGGCGTGCGTGCCAGGTAGCGGTGCACGGCGGCGGCCAGCGGCGGCGTCATGTCGGGTGCGGACAGCGCGTCCACCGTGATGCCCTCGGGCAGCAGCCCTTCGGCATCCAGGGCGGCCAACAGCTGCGTGCGGTCCTGCGCGCGCGCCAGCACGCTGCGCACATGCGCATCGTTGTCGAGCCAGCCCAAGGACGCCTGTACCGCGACGTCGCTGGCAGTCCAGAAGCCCGCCAGCGTGGGCAGGTCGTGGGTGCTGACCACCGCCAGCGCCGCCGTGGGCCACTGCGCCGGTGGGCGAAACGCGCCGCCCTCCAGCCGTTCGAAGATGAGCGGGCGGTAGGACAGCAAGGCGCGCTCGGCCGACGCTTCGCGCATCACCGGCGCGACATTGCCCAGGTCTTCGCCGATGACCATGCAGCGGTGGCGGTGGCTTTCGATGGCCACCACCGCCAGCAACGGCTGCAGCGGATAGTTCACATAGGTGCCACCTTCCGGGCTGGTCCAGAACAGGCGCATCAGCGCCATGACGTGGTCCATGCGCAGGGCACCGGCCGGTGCCATCACTGCAGCCAGCATGCGCTGGAACGGCAGGTAGTGTGCGGCGGCCAGGGCGACCGGATTGACCGGCGGCAAGCCCCAGTCCTGGCCCTGCGTGCTCAGCGGGTCGGGCGGGGCGCCGATGTTCATTCCGCGTGCGTGGAGCGTCTGCCCGACCCACGTGTCCGTGCCGCCATCTGCCGCGCCCACGGCCAGGTCGCAGTACAGCCCGATGGGCATGAGCTTGCGTGCGCTGGCACCGGCCTGCGCCAGCTGATCATGTGCGATCCATTGCAGCCACATGCGGTAGGCCACATCGTCGGCATGCTCCAGCACCCAGGCCTGCACAGCGGCACCCTGCGGGTCCCGCAGGTCCTGGGGCCAGGCGGGCCAGCCCCACACCGCGGCATCGCGCGACTGCAGCGCGCACTGGATCGCTTCGTAGCGGGCGTGGGGCTCCAGCGTGGCTGCATGCGCCGCCCGGAACTGGTCGAACGCCGCGCCGCGGGTGGACTGGGCGGCCCAGGCCGTCCGCCGGAAGGTCTGCCACAGCCGCGAAAGAGCCGCGTCCTTGAGCGAGGCCACCGCGGTGTAGTCGACCGACGTGCTCTGCTGCGCGGCCTGCAGCCGGGCGTTGAAACCGGGGTCACGGCACAGCTGCTGCGTGTCTGCGCAGTGCAGGTATTCCGGTACCGCGGTCACGTCGATGTGGTGCACATTCAGCGCCAGCCGGCTGCTCGGGCTGTAGGGGCTGGCCGCCTCGGGCTGCCCCGGGCGCAGCGCGTGCACGGGGCTCAGCCCGACGAAAGCAGCGCCTTGCGCCGAGGCCAGCGCTACGCACTGCGCCAGGTCGGAGAAGTCGCCAATGCCCCAGCTGCGCTCGGACCGCAGGGAATACATCTGCGCGGTGATGCCCCACCAGCGTTGTCCCTGGCGCAGCCCGTCGGGCAGCCAGCACTGGGCTGGCGCGACGAGGACGGTGCGGTCAACGCCCGCATTGCTGCGCAGTTGGTAGTACCCGGCAGGCAGCGAGTCGGGCAGCTCTGCGGCACTGCCGTGGCCGCGAAGGCGCGGCGCGTCGGTGGGGTGTTCCAGGTCCAGCAACTGCCAGTCGCCCGCGGCGGCCAGCGCGACCTGTGCAGTGCTGCCTGCAGCCACCACCACGGTGTCGGCGAGCAGGGCGGCATCGGCATGGGGGCCCATGGCGCCGAGTGCGCGCTCCATCACCTGCGTGCTCACCGCCACGGTTTCGCCCCAAAAGCCCGAGTACTGGTCGGCAATGCCCGCGCGCCGGGCGCGTTGCAAGAGGTCGGTCGACGGCGCGTCGGCCGCAGAGGGCCTGTCAAAACTCATGCGAATCCTTCAGTACAGGTCCAGCGGGCGGACCAGGGCTCCCAGGCCCGTGGCGCGCCCTGCTGGCCCTCGATCCATCGGTGCTGGAAGACGGAGACACCCTCGGGGGCCGGTGGCGCGTCGTGCAGGCGCTCAGGGCCCAGGTTGATCTCCAGCCACCACTGCATGCCCTGGCCATAGCGCCATCCCACACGCAGCCCGTGGGCTCCCACGCGTTCGGCAGTGTGGTCCAGGTTGCGCAATGCGCGGGCGTGCGGCAGCAGCCAGTGGCGCCGCACTTCCAGGGCCTGGCGCACCAGTTCGCTGCGCTGGCGCGCGGCGGGCGTTTCCGCCTGGGACCAGTCCAGCTGGCTTGCGGCCAGGGTGGCCGCATCGCAGGGGTCGGGCAACGCCGCAGCGCCCGACAGGACATGGCTGAATTCGCGCTGGCGCCCGCTGCGCACCGCGTCGCGCAGCGCGCCCTCCCAGTTGGCAAAGTACAAAAACGGCGTCGTCGCGCCCCACTCGTCGCCCATGAACACCATGGGCGTGGCGGGTGTCAGCAGCGACAACAGCAAGGCCAGCTCCACGGCAGGCCCCGGCACCATCATCGACAGGCGCTCTCCGAACGCGCGGTTGCCGATCTGGTCGTGGTTGCCGATGAAGTTCACCAGCAGCGACAGCGGCAGTGGCGCGTCGGCATCCGTCGCCGGACGGCCGTTTGGAAACGCAAAGCCCTGCGTGAGCACCCGGGCCAGAAGGTCGATGGGGTCTGCCGCGAACTTGGCGTAGTAGGTGTGGGTCTCGCCGGTCAGGGCCACATGCACCGCGTGGTGGAAGTCATCGTTCCACTGGCCGTCGTAGTGGCCCGCGGCAGATGCCGGCTGGGCCAGCCGGACGGGCTGGTTTTTCTCGTTTTCAAGGACCAGGTGCACATGCCGGTCGGTGGCCTGCGCCAGCGCATGCACCCGCGTGCTGATCTCTTGCAGGATGTCGGGATTGCTGTCGTCGGCAATGGCGTGCACGGCGTCGAGCCGCAGGCCATCCATGCGGAACTCGTCGATCCAGTACAGCGCGTTGTGCAGGAAGAACGCACGCACCACCTCGCTGCCTTCCAGGTCGAAGTTGATGGCGCGCCCCCAGGGGCTGTCGTGGCGGTCGGAGAAGAAGGCCGGCGCATAGGTGTGCAGATAGTTGCCGTCCGGCCCGAAATGGTTGTAGACCACGTCCAGGAACACGCACAGCCCCAGCGCGTGGGCGGTGTCCACGAAGCGCTTGAGGTCGTCCGGTGTTCCATACGCCGGGTGGGGCGCGAAGGGCAGCACGCCGTCGTAGCCCCAGCCCCATTGGCCGCCGAACGTGGCCAGGGGCATGAGTTCGAGGGCGGTGAACCCCATCGCAGCCAGCCGGGGCAGGTGTGCGGCTGCGGCGGTGTAAGTGCCCTGCGGCGTGAAGGTGCCTATGTGCAGTTCATAGAACACCAGCTCGTGCCAGGGGCGGCCGCTCCAGGCGGTCTGCTCCCAGGCATAGGCGCCGGGGTCGGACACCACGCACAGGCCGTGGGGCCCGTCCGGAGCCTGGCGGGCGGCAGGGTCGGGCACGCGCGTGTCGCCATTGATCAGCCACTGGTAGCGCGTGGATGCCGTCGCTTGCGCCAGCCCGACATGCCACCAGCCGCCCGACAGGCGCTCTGCCGCCGTGTGGTCCAGGGCACCCTGGTTGCCGCCCGGCGCATGCACCAACGCCACTTGCGACGCCGCAGGCGCCCACAGGCGAAAGTCCGCTCCGGCACGCCGCCGGCGAAGCCGGGCACCGAACGGCATGGGGTGGCTCACATCCGACGGCTCTGCAGGGCTGTTCATGGGGGCGTCGTCTCGGTGCCTTTTTTGTCGATGCCGCGCGATGGTGCCGTGAATGCGGCCATGGAGTGTGGCAGCAGGGTGTAAGCCGCGCCAGCGTCGATGGCCACAGGCGTTGCGCCTGCGGCCCCGTCCGGTGCGTCAGCCTGTGCGGGGGCGGTGCCCTGCGTGCCTTGCACCTTGGTCACCTGCGCGTCGCGGGTGTCCAGGCGCAGCGTCCAGCGCCGGCCGTCCGGGTCCGCTGGCAGCGTGAAAGTGGCTTCGTCGCCGGAGGCGTTGAAGAGCATCAACAATGAGTCCTCGTGCTCGCGCGTGCTCTCCATCAATGCCGACACGCAGCGCACGGCCGGGTCGTTCCATTCGTCCGGGGTCATGGACAAGCCCCACACGCTGTACCACTGCACAGCCACGCAGGGAGCAATGTCGGCCGCATGGTGCGGCCATGCTGCCAGTCGCACCACGGGCAGGCTGCGCCGCAGCGCGATCAGGTCTGCGGTGAAGGCCTGCAGCTGTGCATGGCCCGCGGCCCGCTCCCAGTCGAACCAGGACAGGTCGTTGTCCTGGCAGTAGCCGTTGTTGTTGCCGCGCTGCGTGCGCCCCAGCTCGTCCCCGCCCAGCAGCAGCGGCGTGCCGTGCGACAGGAACAGGGTGGCCAGCAGGTTGCGCGTCTGGCGCTCGCGCAGGGCCAGGATGTCCGCGTCGTCGGTGTCACCTTCGGCCCCGCAGTTCCAGCTGCGGTTGTGGTCTTCGCCGTCGCGGTTCTCTTCGCCATTGGCGTCGTTGTGCTTGCCGTTGTAGCTCACCAGATCGGCCAGCGTGAAGCCGTCGTGCACCGTGACCAGGTTGACGCTGGCCGTGGGGCTGCGGCGGCGCGGCTCCAGCATGTCGGCAGAGCCGCACAGGCTGGCTGCGAAGGCGGGCAGGCTGGCGTCTGCGTTGGTCCAGTAGTCGCGCACCGCGTCGCGGTAGCGGCCGTTCCATTCCATCCAGCCGGTGGGGAACCCGCCCAGCTGGTAGCCGTTGATGCCCAGGTCCCAGGGCTCGGCGATCAGCTTCACGCGAGACAGCACCGGGTCCTGCGCGATGGCGGCAAAGAACGGGGCGCGCCACGTGAACTCGCAGGCGGCGTCGCGGCCCAGCGCGGAGGCCAAGTCGAAGCGGAAGCCGTCCACATGCATCTCTTGCACCCAGTAGCGCAGGCTGTCGAGCACCAGGCGCAGCGCGGGGGGGCTGCTGGTGTCCACCGTATTCCCCGTGCCGGTGATGTCGGCGCAAAAGCGCGGTTCTTCGGCCAGGCGGTAGTAGGCCGCGTGGTCGATGCCCTTCAGGCTGAGCGTGGGCCCCAGGTGGTTGCCTTCGCCCGTGTGGTTGTAGACGACATCCAGGATCACCTCGATGCCGGCGGAATGCAGCGCCTTGACCATGGCCTTGAATTCGTCCACTCCGCCGTCGAGCGCCTGCGCAGCCTGGGTGGCGTACCGGAGCTCCGGCGCGAAGAACGCGATGGTGTTGTAGCCCCAGTAGTTGGCCAGCCCCAGTTCGATGAGCCTGAGGTCGTCCACGAACGCCTGCACGGGCAACAGCTCCACGCTGGTCACGCCCAGTTGCTGCAGGTGTGCAATGGCCGGTGCACTGGCCAGTCCCGCGTACGTGCCCCGCTGTGCCTCGGGCACATCGGGCATGGTCTGGGTGAAGCCCTTGACGTGCACCTCGTAGAAAACCGTGTCGTTGGGTGCCACGCGCGGTGGCTGGTCATTGCCCCAGTCGAAGCGCGAGCGCACGACGCGGGACTTGGGTGCCGTGCGACCGTTGTCGGCGGTGGCGGGGGCCAGGTCCTCATCGTCATGGCCGAGCTGGTAGCCGAACTGGTCGGACGCGCCGCGCACAGGTGCCGCCAGGGCCTGGGCATAGGGGTCGATCAGCAGCAGGGCAGGGTTGCAGCGCTGTCCCTGGGTGGGATCGTAGGGGCCGTGCACGCGCAGCCCATAGGCCTGGCCTGGGCGCAGGCCGTGCACAAAGCCGTGCCAGACGTCGTCGGTCAGCGCTGGGAGCGCAATGCGTTCGGTCTCGCTGCCGTCCGGCGCGAAGAGGCAGACCTCCACCGAGTCGGCGATGCGCGAGTAGACCGCGAAGTTGACGCCCTGGCGGTCGGCCGTGGCGCCCAGTGGCCAGGGTCGTCCAGCCTCCACCCGGTGGCGGGTGGCGCGCGATCGCTTGGCGGAGCTGGTTGATGGTCCCGTGGTGGACACGTCGTACTTCATGCTGCAGCCCGGAATTCGCCGTCGAACATGGCCGTGGACGACGCTCGGGTGGCGGGAGCGCGCAGGCGGCCGACCGCGCCCATGGTGCCGTCGGCAGTGCCGCGCGCAGGGAAGAAATTGCGCGGAACGACGACGATGCCGCTGGGCGTGACGTGAAAGCGCTTGCGGTCCGCCTCCATGTCGAAGCCGATGCGTTCATGGCCGGGTATGTCGTTGTCCTGGTCGATGATGGCGCGGCGGATGCGGGCCCCGGGGCCGATGCGTGAGCGCTCCATGACGATGCAGTGCTCCAGATGCGCGTTGCGTTCCACCAGCACGGAGCGGCGCAGCATCGCATGGTCGAGCGACGCGCCGTCCACGATGCTGCCCGAGCCCACGACCGAGCGGTGCAGCACGCCATTTTCGATCTGCGCAGACTCGGCCTGGTCGGGGCTCGCGTAGATGGGCCAATGCCTGTTGGTCATGCGAAAGCGCGGGGTGGCGCCCAGGGTGTCGAAGTGGGCATCGAAGTAAGCGTCGATGGTGCCCACGTCGCGCCAGTAGCCGTGCTCCTCATACGCCGCGGTGCCGGGGATGGAGTTGGTATTGAAGTCGTACGCCATGAGGCGGTGCGATTGCAGCATGGTCGGCAGGATGTCGCGGCCGAAATCGCTGTGCCCGGTGGCGTGGGCCTTGCGCAGCGCGTCGAGCAGCACGTCGGCGTTGAAGAGGTAGTTGCCCATGGAAGCCAGCGTATGGGTGGTGCTGCCCGGCATGGGGTCGGCCGATGCGGGCTTTTCCACGAACTGGCTGATGCGGTGCTGCGAGTCGATCTCGACGATGCCGAACTGGTTGCTTTGCGCCAGGGGCACGGGCAGTGTCGCCACGCTCACATGCGCATTGGTGGCGCGGTGAAAGTCCACCATCTGGCGCACGTCCATGCGGTAGATGTGGTCCGCACCGAACACAGCCACGATGTCGGGCTGGAAGCTCTCGATCAGGTGGATGTTTTGATAGACCGAATCTGCCGTGCCCTGGAACCACTCCGGACCATTGCGCATCTGCGGCGGTACCACCGTCACGAAGTGCTGGGGGATGAAGCGCGTCATCGTCCAGGACTGGCGGATGTGCTCGATCAGCGACTGCGACTTGTACTGGACCAGCAGGTAGATCGAGTAGATCTCCGAGTTGACCAGGTTGGACAGCACGAAGTCCACGATGCGGTGCTTGCCGTTGAAAGGTACTGCCGGCTTGCAGCGTTCTGCAGTGAGAGGGTGCAAGCGGGAACCCTCCCCACCTGCCATGACAATCGCCAGTACGTTGGTTGTGCGTGACATCGGTGCGCTCCAGTATCTATGTCAATCGGTGCCCCGCAGGGCGGTTGGAAAAGAAAACACTGGCCAGCGGCGGCACGGTGATGCGCATGCTGGCGGGAAGGTCGCCCAAAGGCTCGGCAATGGCCACGGCCGTGCCGGCGTTGCCCACGCCGCTGCCGCCGTAGCACGCGGCGTCGCTGTTCAAGATTTCGTGCCACATGCCGGCCTGCGGCACGCCGATGCGCACGCCGTACAGGGGGGTGGGGGTCAGGTTGTGCACCGCCAGCACCGTGTCGTTGCCCGCGCGGCGCAGCATGGCCAGCACCGTGGTGTGGTGCGGCTCCATGGGGGCCCAGAAGAAACCGGCCGGATCGAAGTCGTGCAGGTGCAGCGCGGGGAGCGTGCGGTAGGCGTGGTTGAGGTCGGTCACCCAGCGCGCCACACCGCCGTGCAGCGCCTTGGCCCACAGGTGCCAGTCGAGCGTGCGCTCGTGGTGCCATTCCTCCACCTGGCCGAACTCCCCACCCATGAAGAGCAGCTTCTTGCCGGGGTGCGACCACATCAGGCCGTACAGCGTGCGCAGCCCCGCAAAGCGCTGCCACTCGTCGCCGGGCTGGCGCATCAGCAGGCTCTTCTTGCCGTACACCACCTCGTCGTGGGAGAGCGCCAGCACGAAGTTTTCGTCGAACGCGTAGACGGCCGAGAACCGGATGTCGCCCTCATGCCACTGGCGATGGACATGCGCGCGCTGCATGTAGCGCAGCGTGTCGTTCATCCAGCCCATGTTCCACTTCGTGCCGAATCCGAGCCCGCCGCTTGGCACGGGGCGCGAGACACCGGACCAGGAGGTCGACTCCTCGGCCATCATGTGCACGTCGGGGAAAGATTCGCTCACCGCGCCGTTGAGGTCGCGCAGAAACTGCACCGCCTCCCAGTTCTGGTGGCCGCCGTCGGCGTTGGGCAGCCACTGCCCGGGCTCCCGTGCAAAATCCAGGTACAGCATGGACGACACCGCGTCCACGCGCAGGCCGTCGAAGTGGTACTTCTCCAGCCAGAACAGTGCACTGCTGATGAGAAAGTCGCGGACCTCGTAGCGACCGTAGTTGAAGATCAGGCTGTTCCACTGGGGGTGAAAGCCCTTGCGCGGGTCCTCGTGCTCGTACAGCGCCGTGCCGTCGAAGCGGGCCAGCGCATGCTGGTCGGACGGAAAATGCGAGCCCACCCAGTCCAGGATCACGCCGATACCGTGCTGGTGCAGCGTGTCGACGAACGCCATCAGGTCCTGCGGGTCGCCGTACCGTGCGGTGGGTGCGAAATAGCCCGTCGTCTGATAACCCCAGGAGCCGTAGAACGGGTGCTCCGCCACGGGCATGATTTCCACATGCGTGAAGCCCATCGCTTCGCAGTGAGCGGCCAGCCGGTGGGCGATGTCACGGTAGTTGAGCAGCCGCCCGTCTTCGTGCCGCTGCCAAGACCCCAGGTGCACTTCATAGATCGACATCGGGCTGCTGGCCGATGGCCGGTGGCCGCGCGACGCCATCCATGCACGGTCGCCCCACTGGTAGTCCAGCCGCCAGACCTGCGACGCCGTGCCGGGCGCTGGTTCGGCGCGCAGTGCATAGGGGTCGGATTTTTCGGTCCACACGCCGTGGGCGTCCTGCACACGGTACTTGTACAGGTCCCCCACGCGGACCGCATCTGCCGCACCGACCCAGACCCCGGAGCCATCGTCCAGCAGCGCCATGGCCGCGGGCTGCCACCCGTTGAACTCGCCGATCAGATCTACGCGCCGTGCATTGGGCGCCCAGACGCGGAATGTGGTTTGGGTGGAGGTGTGGTGCGCGCCCAGCCAGTCGAACTGCCGGTAGCGAGATGCAGCCGCCGAAGGCGGAGTCGGCACGGAGGCCTGCGGGGGCGTATGGAGCGGCGGCATGGGTATGAACTCGTTGGAGTCCATGCTCTGCTGCAATGCAACACGAAGTTGCAGGAATTTACAGGGTGACTTTGTAGGCGGGGGACTACCCAGGTTTGGAGGGCGCTGGCAGGGCACCTGCCAGCGCTTTTCAGGGCTCTGGTAAACAGCCTCTGCAGCACCTTGCTCGGTGGCGGGTACGTGCCGTGACAGCCCGGCCGCGGGCAAAAAAAAGCACCCGGCATAGGGTGCTTTTTTTTACAATTTTTGCGTTCTGGCGGAGACGGTGAGATTCGAACTCACGGACGGTTGCCCGTCGGCAGTTTTCAAGACTGCTGGTTTAAACCGCTCACCCACGTCTCCGGGCACGGAAGCTGCGGATTCTAGCCGACGGAGGGTGCTTGTTTTTTCAGCATGCCGCGCGTCTCGATGAACTTCACCACGTCCGCCACGCCCGTCAGGGTTTTGAGGTTGGTCATCACAAACGGCTTGAGGCCCTGGGCGTTGGTGCGCATGCGGGTGGTGTCCGCGTGCATCACATCCAGGTTGGCGCCCACGTGGGGGGCCAGGTCGATGGGTAAGTTGGTGGGTAGGCACAAAACGTACTTTGATCAGACGGACCAGCGCCGCATCTGCGCCAGCCTGAACATCGCCAGTAACGACGAAAGGCCCACTAAGGGTTTGCTCTCCGGGAATTGGCAAGTTTCTATGCCTAGAGCGCGGCAACTTGCGCGCTAATCTGTGCAGCCGTTGTGGCGTTGTCAAAGGCGAAGCGCAGATTTCCTTGGAGGCTGTGGTCACGAAGATCAATGACGTGATTAGTGTAGTTATAGGAAAAGCAGTAGCGCGTGCCTGCGATTCTTACCCAGCATGTCCGAGCAACAACGCCTTGGCGCTCGTACACGTCGATTGTGTCATTAGGGCCAAATCTCGCCAGTACGGCGTTTGCAAGCGGCTGGATCACTTGGCTGACTTGAGGTGCATGATGATTGGCGTCAGCAATGACAGAAGCAACGTAGCGATTAATTTGTCCAATTGTCTTAAGTCGACGGGCCATGAGATCACTTCCCTTGAGTTTTTCTATGTCGGTACTGCTATTTCATTGGCGTCTACGGCCTGCGTGAAACATTCTCTCGATGGAGCAATTTTGTCCTATCAATGGCAGTGCTGGAAGGCGACCAGAGCCTGTTGTAACAATCGCAACCCAGATGCTTAGGCTATTGCTCCAGGTTTCGAGTCAGTGAGTTGGCTAGGCGGCAGGTTGCTTGGGAGCGCTCGCCTTGAGTGCAGTAACCTTGCGGGCGGAGTGAACTGCGAGCACGTTGCACACGAATCGGATGCCACTCCAGCGGGAGCTCACCGCGGTCACTAGGTACTGAATGACGAACAGCCCCGTTGCGAGCAGCTGGGTGGGAAATGGTGCGTCTGCGAGGTGCAGCGTCACCGGCACGAGGACAAGCAGTACTAGCGAAATCCCCGCCATATCTCGATACATCAGGAACAGCTTGTGCGCCTCTGCTACTTCGGGTTCATTCGCAATCTGCTTGTAGAGCTTATACCACCTAGCGTTCTGCTCTGCCGGTTCAGTTGGCAGCGAACCAATGTTCCTTTTCAGGGCCGCCATATCAATACGCGAGTCGGCGGGGCCATACCTTGTGAATGCCTCAGTTCCAGGCAGCACGCCGAGCGGCTTCCAATAGACAAGCGCTGACTTCAAATTGTGCGGTAGCACGTTAACAACCAACAGCACAAAAACTGGCATCATCGTTGCGATTAGCACCCGTCCGATGCCTACTTCCGTGAGTGATGCGCCCTCGACGAGTTCCGGCGCAACGAAGAACAGCAAGGCTAGTACGTCAGTAATAGCTAACAGGACAAGCCACTTCATATTGAGTGACTTGAGGGATCTATCGCCATTGTTCTTCATCCCATGTACTCCGTCATGATGGTGTAGTTATCGTGATTGACGGTGAACTGAATCCAGCCATCGCGCCGCGTGGTCAGGACATGTCGATCCTTCATGGTCGTGCGGACTCTGACGCCCTGATCTCGCACAACGCGACGATAGTCGGGCACGGTTTGTTGCGTTTCGTGTTCGATAGGCTTGTCGGAAATGACCACGGCGCTTGGCGTGAAGTAGTCGAAGATGTCTTCGCAGTAGCCGTTCTCTCGCCCGTGGTGCGATGCGACAAGAATGTCGGTCCCAACAAGCTCGGCGCGAAAATCCGCACGTTGCAACAGCGCTCGCCAACCTGCTTTCTCCAGATCGCCGGGGAAAAGGATCTTGAAGTTAGCGTATTTGATGAAGATGACTAAGCTGAGGTTGTTGGTATCGGTAAATGCCGGATATGGATTCCAGAACAGGGTTGCGGTGATACCACCCATGTGTAGATCGAAGGGCTCCTCAACAGGCAAATTGAAAGTGGAGCATGCAGAGACATAACGCTCTGCATCGGCAGTGAGCGGCCCGCTTTGGCGTTTGATTTGGCGCATTTGCTCGCCCGTATAGCTTGGATTTCGGAAAAGCACGGGGGTATAAATGTCCGCATTCCACAACCCTTGCAGATCGCTCATGTGATCTTGGTCAGCGTTGGTGATGAATAGGTAGTCGAGCCTGTTCCTGCCAAGAGATTGTGTGATGTAGGTGCTGGGCCGCCAATCGCTAGCGGAACCCGAGTCGATCATTGCAAGGCGGCCAGCGTATTGACCAAGGATATGCTGCAGCATGGCGCAAGCACCGTGCTGCACATCCCAAATGACAAGCCGCATCTCCCCTTGCAAGGCCATACGCTCCCCACCCTCTAATCCATGCATACTTGAATTCCTTGCAGGTATCTCAAGGTAGCCAGGGCTGATGCCATCGTCTACTTCCATCGTTATTGCAAGGCATTGCACCGTACCGAGGCTAGCGCTTCTACCCCTCGGTTATCACTAGCGATCAATTCCTATGATTGAGAAGTGAGCAACCGACAAGCGTACCTTCGTGGCCCCCACTCGAAGGCAAACGTGTCGGAAATCTCATGCCATCTGCCACTTGGGCAACCACTTCCGTGATTTGCACCCATGCAAGAGCATTCACAATGAAGTCCTTGAGCATCCCAGCAAGAGGGGGCGCACTTCTGTTGCTCTCGATACAGCTGTACGAGATAGGTAGCAGCGTACCTATCGACAAGTCTCTTGGCGAGCCAGTCATACCACGCAACAGGGACCTCCCAGCACTTAAAGCGATCATTCCAATCTGGTTTCCGCCTCTTATCTGCCCTCAGCCAATCGAAATTGTTTCGGGCGTAGGGAAGTCGCACCAGCAATGGCTCGCTATTGCTTCTCCGGAAAATGATTGGTGGGCTGGCTTTACGCCAAATTTCCCTGAGCCTTGGATCGTGACTGTCCATACTCATGGTGCTGAAACAATCATTGCTCGTGAGCGTTGACTCTCAGTGCTCGCGGTCCCGCGGAGGGACAGGGTCATTTCCAGGGGCAATGGTGTCCTTGCCCCGGATCAGGCCGTTGACGCCCTTGGTGGTGAGTTCTCCGCCTCCCTGTTTACTGAGCATTTCACGCGCAGCCTGCTCTGCCTCACGTTGCGTGGCGTGCAAACTCGAGGCACGTTCCGCGTCATTGCGCTTGTTCACCCATGTGCCATCCTCGCGGCGGAATACCATCCGATCTTGACCTTTGCCCATTTGCGTCTCCTATTCACCTGTCATTGACCAAGTCACTTTCTGCGATTTAGAAGTGACACCACAGTACCTAGCTGCAGGTCATTGACCTGAGAGCTTTGCTGCATTGGCGCTCTCGCAGACCGAAGCGTTGCTAAATCAACAACACCCGACGGATTTGCGAAATAGTTCTCTCGCAATCTGCACAAGTGCTCAATATCCCTGGCAGATAGACCTAGATAGCGCGGTATGGCCTCAGTAGAAAGGATGCCTGCACTTACGAGAAGCTCCAATGTTCTACGCATTAATCGCGGCTCTTCCGGTTTCCACTGGTCATCATCTGGCTCTGACTTGGCCCCCCAGCGAGCAGATCGGCGCTTGAAGAGGACTAGCTTTTCCTCGTCGGTGAGCAGACCCAGTGCATGTAAGCGCATCATCATCGCTGCCACCGATGCCCCCCACCTTTTCTTTAGGGTGAGTAAATTATCCAAGTTGGTCGGAACACGCACTTCATTTGCGAAAGTTTCGGCAGGAAGTAACAACGCACCGGCAAACCGGTGCGCTTGTTTTTCCATTTGAGTGTGTCGATCTCGGTCATCAGCCCTCGGTATGTGCCGATGCAGTATGAGATGTCCGATTTCATGCGCTAAGTCAAATCGGCTACGAAACCCATTGGCCTTGTCGGCAGAGAGAAAAATGATCGGACGTCCAAGTATTGCGCTCCAACTAGACAGTCCTTCGATTGCCGATATCTCGGTTTCTTCACGTGCAATGATGATCCCAGCACCTTCAGCTGCTAGGGCTAAGTCCTGAATAGGGCTCGTCCCGAGTTGCCAAAGCGCGCGACATTCTTCGGCTGCCGCCTCAATGTCTGCATTGCTAATCTGCTCAGGCTCACGGAAATCTCGCGCAGGCAAATTGACATCTGGGTAGTCCACATGGTCGCTCAGCAAGACTGCCGTTTCTTGCACCCATTCCGTGCGTGCTTCTAGCTTTGCCCGAGCCGCCTTGAGAGCGGCTGCGTTACTGCGAAACAGCGGCTTGGATACCGGCTGAAGCATTGGGCGTGTCAGCCATTCAGTTTGCACATTGAGTACAGATGCAATGCGCTCGAATGCACCTGCCTCAGGCGCCTGAGTGCCTTGGCACCATTTCGTAACAGTGGATGCAGCTACACCCACGAGACTCGCCAATTGCCCCTTTGTCAATTGGCGAGCGGCAAGGGCCTGCTCAAGACGAGCAGGCTGAAGATCACGGATTCCCTTGGTCATTGTCGTTTTGCTTCTTGCGCTGCACCTTGAGTTTCGGTACTGCCTTATCAAGTTGAACGCTGGTGCTGGTTTGATCGTAGAGTTTGAGGAAGTCAGCCATGGAACTGATATAGAGCCAAGACTTCATGTCGGTAGCTGGCAACGCGACCATTACGTGCGTCAACTGAGCAAGGCCGTTGGCGTCGACGCCATCCATCACACCAAGGATGAAAATTGTGCCTACGGCGACTTCGCGAGGCTGTTGGGCAAACATGTCGCCCTGGACATACTTCCTCTCGATGTTGCTGTTGAGCTCAGCAAGGCGGCTCCGAGTAGCACTACGGCGCAGGTTGACCCATTTGTGCCCTGGCACATTCAAGCGGGCGATATTAAAAATCCCTACCCGACCAACTACGAGCCGCGTGCCACACAACGGGGAGGGAGTTGCTCCGTGAGCCTGCAAAGCCTCATGGAACGTCTCGTTGATGAAGAAATGCTTGCTTTGCCCTGCTGCCGACGCCCTATGACCAGATTGGTACGTGGCGGAGTGCTGACGCCCTTGCTGGTCACCTGTTCGATAGGCATCCTCGCATGCCATGAGCATGTCCTTGGGGACATTCTTCACAATAAGCTGTTCTAGCTCTTTCTTGCTTCCGGCAACAGGGGCGCTCATCAACGAACTCCTTGAGTGTTTCGTGTGGGCGGAATTTATCACAAATAAGTTTCGCGTTGCCAGATTTTTCATGGTTTTACTGAGGTCATCCCCACCTCCGTAGCCTGATCTCCCGCATCGCCTAGCGGTCAGTGCCGCACCTCCCCCCTTGCGCTACCCACCACCGAATCGACTGAGTCTGTCCTGTCGCCGTGAATCGCCCCGGCTTATCTAGACACTTTTGAGCCGTTGGGAATGTCGCTGTTCGAACTCTACAGGGGATAGTCCTGCCGCCGATGAATGACGG